>JASFPO010000019.1:0-23113 GCA_050115935.1 Candidatus Bathyarchaeota archaeon
ATTCTTCTCAAGCGTGCCAAAGTAATATACGACTTGGCGGACTTCTATAGAGACGCCTATGTGACAAATGTGCCGATCATAAGCTGGTTATCTGGCCTTCTGGAGAAGCTGCTAATAAGGCGTACAGACGCCTTAATTCTCCAAAGCGAACGTCAGATCCTGCAAGTTGAAACAAGAAATCTTCCTGAAAAGACGATCTTCTTCTACAACGCGCCTAGCTCCAGCTTCAAGATCGGCATTCACGACAAACGTCTCGCTGACAGCGAGGATGAAGGAGTGTTTACTCTATTTTACCCTGGAGAGCTCAGCCATGATAGAGTAAAGCTTCTGGTGAACGTAATCAACGCTGTCAAAGGTTTACCCGTGAGAATCGTCATTGCGGGTTTTGGAGAGTATGAAGGTTTGCTACGGCGTTATAGTGAGGATAATGAGCAATTGGCCTTTCTTGGCTATCTAGATCATCAAAAAGTGATGGAGTTAACAGAAAAAGCAGATCTTATCTTATTAACATACGATCCGAGCTATGCCAACAATAGAATAGGGCTTCCAAACAAGCTTTTTGAAGCAATGGCTTGTGGAAGTTTGATTCTGGCCCCCCATGGTACCTACATGGGCGAAGTTGTCGAGAAAGAGAAGATTGGAATGATTGTTGATTATAATGACCCAGCTGAGATAAGACGTGTAATGAAGTCGATAATTGAAAGAGGGGGAGAAACTATTCAATTGCTTAGGGAAAATGCAAAAAGGTTGTACATTGAAAAATACAATCCAGAAAAACTAGACCGCAGGTATCTCAAAACAATAAAATCTCTTGCTCTTCAAGCAAGAACTGGACACCCTAGAGCAACAAGATGATCGATAGATTCAGACAATGGAGAAAGCGTCTTTATCGATCCCCCTCTGTTTACAACAAGACTGTGGTCTTCATAGAAGCGCTACATGTTAGGTGAACCTCAATGCATATATGTCTCATCACTTCAAGCAGAGTCTTCGAGATAGTCTTTGGCGGAGAAGAGAAATTCACGAAATCACTCGGAGAATGGCTTCTGAACCGGGGCCAGAAAGTGACAATTGTTGGGCGCAAGCTTTTTGGTGTTGAGGTAGTTAGAGGACCTTATGATGCCTCTCGTGTTGTTGATTCCAAGATAAAAACCACGCACCCGCGCCTTTTACAGTTGCCATACCCCATGTTCATGTTGTCTATGCTAGTTACTTCATTGCTATTTGTGCTACGCATCTTAGCCGTTAATCGCGAGTCGAGAATATCCGTTATACACGCTCAAGACACGGGCTATGGAGGTCTGGCAGCTGTATTATCTGCAAAACTGCTGAGAGTGCCAGTAATTCTATCTTCCCATGGTCTAAGATACTTCACAATAGGCAATGCTCTGAAGGGCGTTTATGCATCATTATCGTTACCTTGGGAATACTGGTTAGATGTTTTCACGAGCAAGCATGCTGATCTAATCATTAACGTCAGCTCCTCAGGAGAGGAGTTCTTTGCCAAAATAGGTCTTGAAAATCGGAAAATGAGAATGATACCTATTGGCATAGATACCAGCGTCTCTAATGAAACTGAAAAAGTCAGGCTGACTGTGAGGAAGAAGCTTGGTGTTCACAATGAGATTCTCATAGGTTTCATTGGGAGATTAGCCCCAGAAAAAAACCTTCTAACACTTCTGGAAGCGTTCGTCAGAGCGTTAAGGCTTACCGATAAGATGAAGCTGATCCTTGTGGGAGCTGGACCGATGGAAGGAAAGCTGAAAATGCTCAGCCATGATCGAGGTTTAGATGACGTAATCATCTTTGCCGGAATCCGCCACGACATAGATCGGCTGCTCTCCGCCATTGATGTATTCACCCTTCCATCTTACACAGAAGGGTGCCCAACATCCTTGTTAGAAGCTATTGCTTCAGGTAAGGCTGTGATTGCAAGCAACATACCAAGCATACGCGAGATTGTTAATCACGATGAAGAGGCCCTTCTTGTAGACCCCTATAACGTAGAGGAACTGGAACAGGCTATCCTGTCACTCTACAACGATCCTGAGCTAAGGGCTCAAATGGGTCGTAGGGCTAGGGAAAAGGCAAGAATCTACGATGCTGACAGCGTTTATAAACGATTATTAAGTCTGTACGAAGAACTGGTTTCACATTAAGCCTAAAATCAACAGAGGAAGACAAGAGAGAAATGGCACTGTCTAACAAAGAACGTAATGTCTTCGCAATGTCTCCCAGTATGAACGCTTATACCTTTGCGGCCTATCTCGCTCATCCGCATTTGGGTATTCCTGATAGTCTGGCGAAAGAAAAGATAGCCATTTCTGAAGTACAGCGTGTGTTGAAAGCCAACAAAGTCTTGTTCCGGTCCTTTATACAATATGATTCTGGTCTTAGCTCTCGCAAAGAGAATGCCATGTCCAACCTTATATGCCACAGCAAAGAAACGAGTCACTACTATGATTTTTATGAAATCGTGAAAAAGGAGTTGTTGGATGCCATTGGATTACTAAACAATAATGTGCAGACTTTGTTCATAAAGTCATCAAACATTCTGCCTTTGGACAGCGACAATTTCGACATACTCATTCCTGACAACAAACAAAAAATGGCTGACCAAGTGCTTAGAAAGAATGGCTTTTCAGTTGTTAAGGTGGCTGAAGAGCCTCACAAAGTTCTTTACAGAAAGACAAAGAATGGAAAAGATTACCTCGCACTGCATCTTCACACAAAAATCGTATGGGGAGGAGTTGAGTTCTTAAGAGCCGAGGAAATATGGAAAAAATATTCGACAAAGAACATCCAAGGCACAAATGTCGGCTTCATTTCTCCTGAACATGCTGTTTTGGTCACTCTTGCACATGCTTTCTACGAGAATGCATCCCTGAAGTTATGTGACATATTATACTTGGTTGATAGCTTCAGTGATAGCAGCTTGGACTTGGACGCGATGATTTCTTCATCTGTGAAGATGGGATGGGATCTGGTTTTTGGCGCAATGTTGCTATATGGAAACTCGATTCATCACGAGGTTTATGGGTTTCCTATAATCCCGGTAAACAGACTCAACGAAGTAGTTTCAGAAGCTTTGAGCGAAGAGAAGACTGTGCAAGTTAAGAACCTACATGAAAAGATGAGAATCTCTTTTCGCAAGAAACCATACCTTCCTGTTCCAATAACCCTAAGAAACTACCGAGGACGACAACTGATATCACAGGTTGTTTCCAATGATTCACTGAGTTTGGTTGACAAGGTGAATAAACTCAGATATCTTCTCTCAGCCTTCTTGAAGGGAACTCTACCAAGAAAGAAACCAAAGATTGCGATTTCCTTCATTGGAGTTGACGCCAGTGGAAAAACGACACATGCACGAAGGCTTGTTGACGCTTTCAGGAAAAGAGGCATCGGCGCCTCGCATGTTTGGAGTAGAGGGGGCTTTCGACTCAGTGAACCACTTATGAGCCGAGCAACATCCATCGTTAGCTCTCACTCAAATGTCAAATCTCACAGGGAGTTGTCCGAAGCCAGATTAAGACATGTAAAAGCCAATCCCTTTCTTGGAAAAATATTGATGAGTATGTTGCTGTTTGAACACGCGGCTCATATTAGATCCAAACTGATTCTAGGAAAATCCTCAAAAAACGTCATCGTTTTCGATCGGTTTTTACATGATACTGTGGTGGATTCACTAATACATTATGGTCAAGATTATAACAGCTTTCTCTCTAGATTGATGTTGAACTTAGCTGGACGAATTGCGTCCAAGCCTGATTTGATCGTTCTGCTTAAAGCAAGTCCCCAGACAATCGAGAGTAGACGTCCAGAAGAGGATTTGGAGAGGATACGATTAAAGTCTAGAATCTATGAATCGTGGAGTAAACGATGGAGGGCTCATGTAGTTGACACCGAGCGATATACCATTGAGCAGAATCACTTAAACATTCTTGGAAAGGCATTGAGTCTGTTTTATGAGGGTGGAACAGAGAGGAGGTAGTATCTCGGGAGCAGATCATCAGATGAAGGCATCCGCTATGAAATTCTCATTTGTCATTTCTGATTTTAGCGAGCAAACTATAACCGCATTACCTTGGAAATACGTTTATGAATTGGCCAAAAAGCTTGGTCAAAAGGAATGCGAGGTCCAAATTATAACTGATGGATCTGCGCATGAGCCCAGAGTCAAAGGAGTCTCAATACGAAGAGTTTTCAAAACTAGGCAACCACCAACGTTCTCTCCAATTATGAACCCTCGCCAAGTGGATAGTGCGATTGAGGAGTTTTCCCCTGATTTAGTCTGCCTTTTTGGCGATCCTCTCAGTGGATACTTCGTTAGACGTTTGAGAAACAAAACTCCCACATTAGTGAATGTAAGCAAGGGCATCCATCCAATGAGAAGACTGCACTTTTCCCCTTATTTCCACTTCCTCAACTCCCCAATGGGCAGGTTAGTGGTTAGATTGTTGAACCAAAGAAAAATTCTGGCAATTACTGTCCCAACTTTGACGATTAAAAGTAGCCTAAGGAATTGTGGGGTTAACAAGAAAATCGTGGTTTTGCCAATGGCTTTCGATAAGAAACTATGCAAACGTGGGGCGGTTGATTTAGACAAAAGTGAAGCGAAAGAAGAACTGGGATTCAGTAAGAGAGATTGCATTGTGGCATACTTCGGTCCACCCTATGTCAAAAGGGGCGTTACAGACCTAGTTCGTGCAATCGCCTACCTGAAGGAGTTTCCAGTGAAGCTGCTCTTGTTGCTACGTCAAAGCCGAAGGCATGAAAGCCAGGAGGTAAACTCAATAAAGAGGTTGGCTTTGAAATTAGGTGTTGCTGATAGAATAACACTGGTTGTCTCGGTGTTATCTCGAGGCAAGCTAATTAGGCATCTAGAGTCATCAGATATCATTGCCTTGCCTTTCAGATATGTTGATGAAGAACCTCCTTTAGGTCTTCTTGAAGCTATGGCTTTAGGAAAACCAGTCATAGCCACAAATGTTGACAGTCTTCCTGAAATTGTGGGGCGGAATCGTGGCATTCTTGTAAGACCGGGTAGTGTTAGCGATCTAGCGAAAGCTATACATCATCTGTTTAAGCATCCAGATGAAGCGTCTTCTATGGCATTTGAAGGCATCAAATATGCTAAATCGCTTGGAGATTGGGATGATTTGGCTGATTGCTTCTTACATCTGGTGGAAGAATCATCCGGGCGTGTCTCTCATCCCGGGTTGTGAGTTCTTGAGAATGAGTCCGGAAACCCGATATGAAATTAGTCAATATCTGCAATAATCTTGGAGAGACGCGGACCTTTCTGGCACACGAAGAATAGTGGAAACGAAACCGCCAATCGTGGCGTCTTCCTATTAGGTAACGTCACAAGGCGCTGCGTTCGTTAAAGAAGTAGCTTTCTCAGAATGTGTACTAGGGGAGTTGCTCGATTGCCCAATAGTTTTCGAACGAGCTCTATATCATTTTCATCAACTGCCTTCAAAAATCTCAAGGTCGTTGTATATACTATTGCGCCTAGCAATATGAGAAGCGGCAGCAGATAGTAGCTCACATATACTTGCTGGGCTAGTCCCACAGCTACAAGCATTGTAACGGATGCAACCCAGCTTCTCCCTATTGTTTTCTTGTCGAACTCTATTGGTGTGTGTCTTCTCACAGCGAGGAAGGTTAGAACAAATGATAAAACCATAGCAACTCCTCTCACCAGAGCTATACCCACAACTCCTATGAAAGGCAACAATAATAGTGACATAGCTATGCTAAGTCCCGCCGAGACAATGTTGATACCAAATACCGTACGAGTCATATCATAGACCAACAGCAGTCCTCCTAAGGCAGCGCCCAAGCTGCTAATTCCTGCGAAAAGGCTTAAGATGAAGAGAACAACATCACCGCTAACGTAAGCTGGTCCAGCGAAAAGTCTGATTGCGGGATTCGCAGTGATCGCCAATCCAAGTGTTAGTGGAGTGAAGATGAGAGCGATATATCGCGAGGCAGAACGTGCGCCTATTGCTATGTTCTCATGTTTGTTTCTTCCGTATTGCTCAGTGTAGTAGGGGAACAACGTGGTGCCCAGCGCAGTTGGCACCATGTAGATTACACCGAAAGCCATGAATGCAACATCATAAATTGCAACGTCAGTCAACGGCAGATACGCAAGTAGCACAGCTCTATCAAACCAATTGTAAAGGAAAACAACGATGTTCGTAAGGAAAAGTGGCCACGAAAACCGTGCTAGTTGTTTCAGGTATGAAGTTGTTTCTTGAATCGAGTGCACCTTTAGATTCTTACCTTTGAATGCAATTGTGATGCTTGGAATTGCATAAGCCAACTCACCGAGAATCCATCCTACGATGAGTCCTGGCAACGCATAACCAAGTAGCAAGAACGCAATCATAGATGAATACCTTATCAACCCCCTCACCAAGTTCAAGGTTGCCATCGCAGGAACCTTACCCAATCCGAGAAGAAGGTTCATCGTGGTGAAGTTGATACAAACCAATATGACATCTATGCTGGTCAGTTGAAATAAAGCAGTATATGCATCACTTCTGAGCAGCAGTTTGGATAGTTGAGGTGCGGTTGTGACGCAGAGAAGACCCGCGAAACTAGCCAGCAGAACTTTCACCATAAAACCTGATGACAACACATGCGTATAACTAGCATTTCTCCCTTTGTGTTCCGCAATGTGTTTTGCGAGTCCCCTGCTAAATCCTAAGTCAGAGAGTATTTGCGACAGGCCTATAACAAGTGTTAGAGCGACAGCAATTCCCATCTCTGTCTGTGTCAGAATTCTGGCTCTGAAAGCCATTGCAACTGCACCAATCAGTGTGATGGCTACTCCTTGGATCGCAAGATAAGCTGAACCCTTGGCAACCTGCGTTATACTGGATCCCATTCTTTTCCATGTTCCTACAACTATGCGCGAGTTCGTTTCTCTTTAGGAGCCTTATGCTTTGCACTTGTTTTTCTGAATTTGACGAAATACAACGTTATGCCAGCTACACTTGACCCAACTGCGAGACCTGTAACCAGAATTATTGTTTGAAACGGCAATGATGAGGCTACGGTGTAGCTGAGATGTGAGGTCTCTTCCAAATTTCCAGCTCTGTCATAAGCTTGCACGAAGAATCTGATTAGCGCACCTTCACTCTGGCTTGGGATCTCGCAGATCCATTCATCATTCTCTTGGGTCATGTTCACCAGTGTTGCATTTGCTAAGCCATGAATATCGTCCAAATAATACCATAATCTGACATAGTCAACACCACTGGCATTCTCTGGTTCAGCCACAGAAACTTTAACTGAAACAGGCTCATGGCCATTCGGACTCTGAGGATTCCATATAGGCTCTTCCATTTCTGGAGGATCCAAGTCCCCAACGGTATAACTCATAAAGCTCGTTACCAACCAGTGTTCAGTTGCATCTAAAGCGAACACCTTATATCTTACAAAAGTGCCGAAGGGCCTCATCGGAATTTCCGCAATGTATCGCCCGTCTTCAAGATTCATCGTGACGTTAACCCACAAGGAATCGACAAGATAGCTTAGGATTACCTCGAGCACTTCGATTTGCGTGACAGATGTGTCAACAGTTACTGTAACGCTTGAACTATATTGGGGATGTGTCTGTTGGATCAAAAAGAAGGCTCCTACTTCAAGTGTAACAAAGCCATCGGACACTGCTTGAAACTCTAGTATTCGGGATTCGTCATCGAAAGTGTGGTGCCATTGAGCTTCTGGGCTGAAGAGAGTCCAATTGCCCGTTTTGAACGTGCCAACTTGTGGAAGAAACAGGTCAACTTGGATATTCAAATCTGGGGTGCAGGAGATTGAAACGTTCAAGCGATAACCGTCGTAGCGGGCTCCTACAACTTTGTATCTTGTTGAATCAACCCTCGGACTTAACAATGTCCCTAAGGTCACCTTTACATGTGTGGAACTTGCAGGTGCAGGGATGCGAATTGAATCTCCATCGAAGTAAGACCATGGATCGTCATCAATTGAAACTTCCTGAATAGATTCGTTGGCGCTAATTCGTAGCCAGAGCATACCCTTTTCTACGCCCACCACGTCGTTGGGAATGGCTGAAGCATCTATGTCAAACTCGATAATAGAGCCATCTCTAGTAACATTTTCTACATGCATCCACTTGTTGCCAAAATATAATCCTGCTTCAACAAGTGGTACGAATCTGATGTCAGGGATCTCAGACGTTAGGTTTTCGCAAACTGTCTGCAGACTGTAGGTTCCAACTTCGTTCCATCTGAAATTGGGTACATAGTAAACAAAGCTTGGAAAACCGTTCAACACTGAGAGAGCTAACTTGTCTCGTTGGGAAAAGTACTTTTGATGGATGGAGTTTTTGTCGAATTGGGTGAAGTTCTCAACAAGATCAGCTGCAATGCGTTCTGGCAACATTTGGATGCCATTATGAACGATGACGCTTGAATTGACTTTCAGATCCCACCAGTCAGAACTGAGCGTATCCAGAGTACTCATCAGATATAAACTCTTGTTAGCCATGGCGTCCAATGTGGATTGATTCCAAAGTCCACGGGGGGCAACAATCGTGCTGAAGGAATTAAGTTCGAGCTGAGAGTAATTGCCCATTATGTTGTCAAGCAATCCTTCAATTTGCTCTTTTGTCATAGGACGTGGGTCGGTGTAGTACCGCAAATTGGTGGTGATTTCCCAATCCCTGTATGTGCTCTTGAGCTGAGATAATATTTCTGGAGCGATCGTCTGCCAATAGTCAGGCTTAAACTCGAGATAGTCTATTACTCCAACGCTGGGTGCGATGTTGTACGAGTCTGAAATGGAGTTGAAACTAGAGAGACTTTCACCCAAGTACGTGGAAAGTAAATACTGACCCACACCGTCAACTCTAACATTTGCTAAAGGCTGAGGCTTAATTATTGTATTGATGTCTCGGTCAAGTGTGAAAGCGATTAAAGACGATAGAAGCGAAGATCTTTCTGAAATGTCGGCAATCCCGAAGTAATCTATTTGGTTTCCAGATCCAGCTCCATAGATGTATGCTCCTTGAACGTAGATGCCGACAGCCTCATTTTCAGCTTTGTAATAAGTAACGCCTCCAGTTGTTTTGCCAATCAGTGGTGCTACAGAACTCGCAGTAATGTTGAAATCATAGACGATGCTAGATCCATTGGTTGTTAGATCGTATTGATAACTTATGCTACTAGAATGTTCCGTTATGTAGGTCAGAGAAACGGGTAATCCTTCAATTGAGCTATCTGCTAAGGTGAACACACCGCTATTGTGCCAAGCTCCTCCTTGTCCCAGAAAATTCGTGAAGTCTACCCCTAACCTTTGCTCTATTCTCTGAGTCGGTTCGCCGTCAAAGCTCCACCAATTTCCACTTGTTTCATTCTGGAGCAAGGCATTTCCTATCAATACGAGAATTCCGTCGTAACTTGTGAAGTGGGCAACTTCTTCAGCGGATACTCTTGCTGTCGGGAAACCAAGAACACCTTGGATGATCACGGCGTCATATTGCTCTAAATTGGCTGTCTTCGTATCATTGAGAAAGTTAGTGGCAATGGCATCGTTTGAAGCATGATGAGTGATGTTGAATCCGTAACGTGCAAGGTCAGCTACTAGATAGTGGGCGCCACTGTAAATGGTATCGGCTGGGGAGACGATCAGAACCTTGACTTCGTGGGGAGTGAAGGGCGCTAAGTCAGAGGCCGCTTCAGTCTGCAAGGAAGAGATAAATGAAAAAGGAGCAAGTAGAGTAACAATTATCGTAACGAATAGGGAAATCCTTCGCATTCCTTCCTCCACCAGTGAAACTTTCGCTTTTTGGTGTTGTCCTCTATAAAATCCTATGCAAACCTAAATACTTATGCATTATTCCTGTGCGATAAGAACTTCAAGCTATACGCGCATGTATCTGCTTGTAGAGAAATGGAATCTCCATAAGAGTCGGATTGGATCAAGACATCTCACCATGATTCTCCCCAACAAGAACTAACTATCCCTATGTCGAATATGTCAACTGCTCCGTCGCCATTGATGTCTGCTTTGGCATCGTAGCCCATCGGGCCAATGGGTGGTCCTGGATACCAGTGGGCGCTGATTTCACCGATATCAAAAATGTCGACAACATGATCAACGTTCACGTCGCCTGGGGGTCTCCAATAGACCAACACCCTTTCGGAATTTGTGTGCATGATATTCAATGCTAATATTGTGGTGGATGCATCATAATTCCATGTCAAAGCCTCGCCTGTTTGGTAAACTGCCAATGGCTCTCCCATTTCGCCACAGCAAATCTTAGCGGTTCTATTTGCTTCTGGCACATCGCTAACAGTGATGGATAACACTCTGGAGTGTAAGGCCCCCGAGGTAATGCATAACGGGGGATCGTGGAATGCAAGCAATGCATTCTCAGAATTGTCTATGACACTAAACCCAGTGTACATTTTTCCAATGTACAATAAGCCTGCACCTTTCCTTTCTAAAGTTGCATTGCTCACTTCAAGTATTACTTCTCCTGAAATAGTCAGGTCAGCTATGTTTCCGTTGAGTAGCTGTACTGGAACGATGCCTACTAGGTAATCTCCCAGCGACACTGTCTTGGGGAGTTCATCAGTTGTAAACATCACAGTTTGATTTCCTATTATCAGGCTGCCATTTGCTGTGGTTACTGAAGTTGTAGTATAAGGAATATCAAAATTCTCAGTGTAGAAGGGAGCTTCGGAACCGTAATAAGCAGGATGCTTGTAGAGAATGAGGGCGTCCCATTCAATCGTGGCATTTATGACATATCCTGAAGGAACATCTACTCTCAGCAAGACGCTTTGAGTTTTGTCTGTTTCCAAATAGAATTGACTTTCTGTGATTCGCCAGGTATCCACAAGGTAATCAGTCAAACGATACCCGCTAGGAGAAACATAGTGTTCGTTCGTCACAATGTAAGCAGATGCTAGAGGATAAGAAGCGTTCGCTTTGACGTAAGCCCTTAACGTGTAGAACCCTTTGGTTAGATAAAGTGCTGGACTCGTGCTCACCCAAATCGTGCCGTTTCCGCCTAGAACCAATCTGTAGGAATTGCCGCCGTGGAAGCCTGTGCCATTAGTATAAGTTATCTTACCATTCCATAGTGCTCCTGGCTCACTCCATCCCACTGGGGGAGTATCCCAGTTCTCAAAGCTTGGATTGATCAGCAAGTTCGTCAGCGATGCCTGATTTATTGTGAGTTCTGGGTTTTTCAGAATCTTCGTGGAGCAAGATATATGGGTTTTGTCAACGACCGTTTTAGTCAAACTGTCTTGATTGTGAATGTATGACACCTCTGCTTGGCTTAACCTACCGAAGCGTTTTAACACACCATTCCAAGAATAGTAAATGTATCCACCGCACAGCGCCAGATCAGGTGCATATCGATTTTTTGTTGGTGAGGTGTCTAGAGTTATGATTGGGGTCCATGTATGTCCTTGGTCTGTAGAAGCAAGGATAGCAGTGTAATAACTCCTGTGAGCTGGGGCAGGATAGGTTCCTACACCAACATACAGAACATCATTGCTTTTGTCATATACGAAGCTTCGGAAGATGTTGGTGGATGGATAACTGGCATTCTTACCTTTCGGCTTCCAAACAGCCTTGAAATTTTGTGATCTATAAAGCATTAGCGGGACATCGCCATCGGCTCCGAGTAGCACTCTATCAGATAGAGCAATGTGGGACGTAAAACCGTGGGGATAAGCCATTGTCCAAGTAGTGCCGCCGTCTGTAGACTTGTATAGACTATGAATGAGGTCGCCCAAGGAGACGAAGAGTGCACTTTCCGTTGGAAAATGGAAAACTCCATGAATGTGTCTGATCCAATATGCCGGCTTGCTATATGGGTCTTCGCTAGTATATTCAGGGAAGATTGCAGTGAAGTTTTTCCACAGAGACCATGTGACCCCCCAATTGTCACTTCGATAGATGTAAGGTCCCATATGTACCCATTGACCAACTAGAATAGTACCGTTGCCAAAACCACACCAGTGAGGTTTCGGGGCTGTCCCACCTGGTCCTCCTCCATGGGCTGACATATTGAGTGGACGCGTCCATGTTTCGCCATAGTTGGTACTTCTCCAAACTGCTCCTTTGTAAGAGGGACTGACGTAGACGTTTCTTTGTTCGTCTTGGAATAGTCCGTACACTTCTCTGTTTCCTAATGCGGATTTGTCGAAGATCTTAGTGAATGATGTTCCATTGTATGCATATACGCTGCTTCGGGTTGTGCTTACCAGTAGTCCGTTTTCATTGTCTACCGACAGGAGTGTAAATGAGTAAGATGGAAATGCGATGGGCTCTATGTTTGGAATCACTCTGGTTGAGAAAGTTGCCTTGGCTCCCTTTTTCGGCGACGTCTTTAATGAGCAAGAACCTAGTATTATGATACAAAGTACTACTGATAAGATTGAGAGTTTCAATAACCCTACCATTAAAACAATGGGATTATCAATATTTATAACTTTCGAGATAACCACATATACTCTTGTTGATTCACTGCTGTGTCGTTTGGCGGCAGCGAAAGAGCTCCTCGACGGCGCGCGTTTATACCTAGAAATACTTAGCGCGTATCGCAACTCCTCAAAGCGTTTAGATTATAGCGTTTCTGGACTACAGGTCTCGTGTTCTCGATACTTTTAATCAAAGAAAACAGTTAATCTATTCCTCGTCATCATCTATCTGTTCTATACCGAGGTTCAGGACTGTGAGGGTCTTCAGACAGCACACATTCAAAGTAATGGCATTGCAGAAACTTCTTTCCAGAACAATATCAAGAATGACTTTCCTCTTACCTGATACATACATCCCATTAAGATATTATGGCGGAAAAATCTACTTGAACCTAAGAGAATATTCCCCTATGGTAGACAAGGCTCTGGGCATCTATGAACCTTGGAAAACAGATTTGTTCTTCAATTCGGTGAGAAAAGGGATGACTCTCGTGGATGTCGGAGTCAACAAAGGATATTTTTCTCTCATTTTTGCCAGATTGATGGAAGACTCAGGTAATGTGCTTTCCTTTGAACCAGACCCTGACAACTGCTTCTGGTTCAGGCAAAGCATTAAAGCCAACAGGTATAAATGCATAAAACTATATCAACATGCGCTTTCAGACAAAGAGGGCAGCGTAGCTTTCTATCGTGGAAAAAAATCTGGTTGGGGTTCAATTATTCAATCTCCATATACCACACAGAATGCAATAAATGTCAAGTCAAGGAAACTGGATAACGTTTTAGAAGACGAGGAAATCGACAAAGTTGACTTTGTCAAGATAGATGTTGAGGGAGCAGAATTATCAGTCCTTAAAGGTGCAAAAAAAACCTTGCAGAGACACAACATAAAGTTAGCCATTGACGTAGACTTGTTGAGACTTGAGCAAAAAAATCAGTTGCTAGATTTCTTAGAATCATTTGGCTTTAGAACCTTCAGGATTTGGAAGGAACTAATACCTGTTGAGAAAATGGATGAGCATATCAGAGAGATCTATGCTATGAAACCATAACTTTGATTCTCAGATCCTTCTTCACCATTTCCGTCTAAAAAGATATTGGAATCTGAGGCTTACATGTATGCGAAAATGGACCACCCAAATACAGAAGACAATAATTAAAAACGTTCGCAAGCATATGTTGATTCAGATTGAAGAGTGATGGAAGAATGAGGAAGACCCTGCAACTTCACACATTTGAGAGGTTGATAACTAATGATCCAAAGGGTCTCTTCACGCTCACCTCTTGCATTCTCATTTTAGCAATCTACGTGAATCTGAATACCGTCAAGTCGACAGCCGTTGGCATTGTCACCCTCATTCTATATTCTTTGATAAACGGAGTTTTTCTGGCGGAAGCCTTTTTCAACCAAGAGAATGCTTTGCTGAGGTTGCTTTTTGGACTCTTGACACTAACCATGCTCCTAGGTTTTGTGGGGTGGCTCGTCGTAATAATCTACAATCTTGATACTCTCCAGTTCATTGTTGTCCTTTTCATTGTGACCACTCTCTCCTCTCTGTCAAATAGAAGGAATAGAGACAAAAATGCAACCTAGCAAACAAGAACCTACGCTACCTCTACGATTAGTCGAGTTTCTTTACTTATCCCTTGTCGTCATCTCCTTCTATTTACTCGTTATATCTCGAACTGGAGAAGCGCACACCGTGTGGGAAGTGTTACACCCCGCTTTTCTTCCTACTTTATTTGTTGCCACTTCTCTCTTGTTCAGAATCCTGTTGACTTCTGAGAAAGTCGCCCACAAATTGCTATTCATCATCATTCACTCTGTTCTTGTCCACTCTCTCTTTTCCATAATCTTACCTGCAGGCGACCTAAGCGGACAGCAGATGACCTTAGGTAGAACCCGACTAGTGTTTGACAACACTGTTTTTCACGGATTGACCACGTGGCCCCCAGAGGCTGTTCATACCTTCGTTTTTAACATGTTTAAAGGATCGAACTTGCAAGCCGCGCTATGCACAATCTTTGCCCGAATGCTTAGTATAGACATTTTCTGGGTTCACCTGTTTCTAATTCCTATCTTGTGGGGTGTGTTCGTGCCTATTGCTTCTTTTCTTGTGACAAAGACTGTGAGCGGAGACGAAAAAGTTTCACTTCTCTCAAGTCTACTAATATCTGCTTTTCCGTATTCAATCTACTTCGGAGCAATCTCCGTGCCCAATAGTTTGGGTTTCATCTTTTTCTATTATTCCCTCTATTTCATGTTAAAGCATTTGACATCCAATGATCCCAAGAAATTATATTGGATGGTTATCTTCTCTTTCTTTTCCCTCCTCTCCCACCCTCTCACCGGAATCATGTCTTTATCTCTTCTTCTATTTGCTGTGGTCTTCAAAGCATATAAGAGCCAAAAAGGATCTTTATCAACAACAAGAACCTCACTAATTGCTTCGTTTTTCATATCCGCAAGTCTTCTACCATTGTCCTTCATCTATCTAAGGTTTTTTGGTACAACAACTTCAGTTTTCACTTTAACCAGACTCCATGAGTTGCCTGTCGAAGAAGTTGTGGGGCTATTTCTAATAGGAGATCTCATATACAGCTTTGATCTCCAAACGACTCTCCTTGTTGTAACGGGTCCAGCCGTTGGGCTCCTGTGGATGATATACCTCCTTCACAAATCAAAGAGAAAATCTGCTGCCGCCGAATCTCGAGCACCCTCCTATTTCCTATTCGCAGCATTTCTTGTCATGATTGTCGACTACCGAGTTCTTAAGCTCTTCATGGAAGGACTCCCTGTCAATGCAGAAAGGCTCTGGGTTTTTCGAGACTTCATAGCTGTTCCTTTCGTGGCACTAGCTATCTGTGCGTTGACTTCATCATTGAAACGGTCTCTGAAAGGAAACTCTCTTCAGTCAACATCTCTGGCAACTCTAAGGAATTTGGTCAAGGGTGGCATCTTACGCAATCTGAGCTTGTTATTGTCTCTCAATGTTCTAATTCCGATGTTTCTGGGAGGATGGGTCACGTTTTCGCTTTCTGTTGCCTACCCTCAAGTGGGTCCCCTGCAAACAACATGGTTCGAGCTAGACGCAGTAACACACATCAAGAAGAACACCACAGAAAGATACGTTGTGATTGGCGATATATGGACTATTTTTGCTGGAGAAATGATAGTGGGAATAAACAATCCTCAAGCATTCTACTTCGGAGAATATGATCCCCGCGGGTTTACACTCTTTTCCAAAATGCTTGCAGAGCCTTCTCCAGAGGTGATGATCGAAGCCATGAACCAAACTGACACGGATACCACCATAGCATATTTTGTTATTACTGAGCCCAGAGTTGGCTCTGAAGAGTTTAGCAACGTAGTCTCGCGTATCTTGCAGGACAATCAGCTACCATTATTCGGTGTTTTCGGTGATGGAAAACTATACGTTTTTAGTTATAGGAAAAGATAAGTGTACGTCTTTTATGTATTCCATAAAACAATAACGAGCGCAAGCATTTGCATGTGAGTGATGACGAAATGAGGGTAATCGTAGTTGGTCTAGGCGAAGTCGGATCCGCCATACACGAATTGGTGAAGCAATTCCATGAAACTGAAACCCTTGACATTAAACCAAAGAAGATTGCCGGCTTCTTCGACGTTATGCACATATGTTTTCCATGCACAAACAAATTCGTGGAAAATGTGCTAAACTATACTCGACAATTCACACCCAAGCTTTTGCTTATAGAAAGCACCACTCGACCGGGCACAACAGACATAATCAAAAAGGAACTTCCTGCAACCTTGGTCTGCCACAGCCCTGTGAGAGGTCGACATGAAGAATCACTCCTTAAAGGCATAAAGATGTATACCAAATACATAGGGCCATGTTCAAGCCAAGCTGCAGGGTTTGCCAAACGATATTACACGGAGGTAGGCTTGAACGTTTACGTTGCAAATTCGCCACTTGAGACTGAGTTTGCAAAACTGATGAATCTCGCATATTTTGGCACTTGCATAGGCATGTTTCAGGAGTTTGAACGTGTTATTCAGAAGTGCGGCTTGAAACGTGTAGATCTGATGAACTTCATTGGCTCAACACAGACGGAAAGCCAAGGAACTGCGCCGCGTCCCCTCTATTATGGAGGCTACATAGGCGGTCACTGCGTCACCCCAGCTTTAAGAATGCTCCAAGAATTCTGTGAATTTCAGATATTCAATGAAGTTCTAGAATCAAACAAACATCGACTTGCAGAAGTAGGCGAGAAATGGCAACCCTAAACCAAGCCCAAATTACGTTGGTCTAGGTCGCCGCAAACCTCTTCAAACTGCTGACAATCTTTTCAGAAGCTCGTCCATCTCCAAAAGGATTCGGTAGCTTTTGCAATGTTTCCTTCAAGTTGGTGCATGCCAGAAACTCTCTTGCTTTGGGAATTATGGCTTCTTGCTCTTTTGCTAGTGTGTTTGCTCCCAATTCTACGGTTTCGGTCCATTCCGTTGCTTCCCGCAGTGTAACACAGGGAGTGTGAAGCCAGAATGCTTCTTTTTGAACTCCACCTGAATCGGTGAAAGCGATCTTTGCGTTCTTTATCAGAACAAGCATACTGTGATACCTGACAGGATCTACAAACCTGAGATTTTTCGCTTTTCTCAATGATTTCAGCAATCCAGCGGTTCCCAACATTTTCTTGGTTCTGGGGTGAACAGGAAAAAAGATGATAAGGTCCTCTATTTTCATTATTGTCCTGAGGGTATTCTCAAGCTTTCTGAGTTGATCCACATTCTCTGGCCTGTGAAGCGTTAGAACCCCGTAGGTCTCCTCTTCCAAGTTGAACTTCTTTAAAACATCTTTTTTCAAAGCTCTTGGCAGGTGCTGCACCAATGCGTCGTACATTGTGTCTCCACTAAGACAAATGTGGTCTTTGGACACTCCCTCTTTAGACAAGTTTTGCACACAATTTTCTGTTGTCGCAAACAGAAGACGAGCGCAATGATCAGTGAGCCGTCTGTTCACTTCCTCCGGCATCCTTATATCATAACTTCGCGCTCCAGCCTCTAAATGGGCAACCGGCACGTGGAGCTTAACAGCAGCTAAAGCTCCAGCCAGCGTAGAATTTGTGTCACCTGGAACAATGATTACTTTTGGTTTCCACTTCAGAATGACTTTCTCCATGCCCATCAACATCTTACCAGTTTGCCAACCATGACTTCCCGAACCCACCTCTAAATTGATCAAAGGACTAGGCAACGCCAGCTCGTCAAAGAAGGCCTTTGACATTTCATAATCATAATGTTGCCCTGTATGGACTATTTGAAGCTCTATCTCAGAATCCTTGGAAATTTCATGGATTAAAGGCGCCGACTTTATGATCTGCGGTCTAGCCCCTAAGACAAGCATTACCTTCATAGGTTAGTCAACCTGCTTGACACTCTTTTTGTCTATGGAATATATGCCTGCAATACAAAGGCTTTGCTATGATCGAGAAAGAGTCTTCGATCTCTTTCCGAAGATCAGAAAGAGCAGTATCAGCACAGTAATGAGTATAGAGGTTGCAATAATGATTGGCCACGGAATAGTCATAGAATCCGAAACATCGTTAACATAGGAAAAGTAAAAATATGTATGTGGTCCATCTGTCCATTTCCTCTCCAAAGCGGGTTGTTCTCCGTTAACTGAGACACTCAAGCTGCCATTATGTAAGTCTTGAAGAAGCGCATTTGGAACACCTATTCTTGAAAAACCTTTGGTGTCACTCTCTCCGATGGCATTGAAACTTATCTTCGTATCGTCTGGGCTGAAACTGAACTGAGAGATCGTGGAATTGGAGATAATGGTAATGACGTAGGTTTCTCCTCTTAGATTTGCAGTGAATTCTGAAAACTCTCCCATCAAAGGATGCTCATCAGTGTTGTTTTCACCGATTACGTACGCAGTATCGCCTATACCGTCTTGATCTGTATCAACTCCTCCATACGAGATCCAATAGTTTCCTTCTATTCCGTTATCCCAACGATTTCTGGGAGTAAATCTTGTCCAATTTTTGGTTTCAACGTACAGCAGACTGTTGGCAAACGTGTTTTGGCATATCAGATTGTTGTGGGAATAATAAGCTGCTATGCTGTAGCCGCCAGATTTGATTAGTGCACTGTTTCTCGTGATAACTGAGTTGTTTGTGTAGACAAGATGCAAATTATACGTGTTGAAGTTCGCTTCATTCCAGTCAACAGTTGAGTTGTGGCTTCCGAAGAGGCCAATGCCTGCCCAGCCATTATCGTCTACGTTGTTCTCCTGAGTTATGGAATGCGAGGAATTGAAGAATTTGATACCGTAATCGAAATTGTGGTTTGCAGTATTCTCAATGACCGATATGTTTGAGGAATGTGCTACGTAGATACCATTCCAATTGCTTTTCGCATTCACGTTGCGTATGGTAGAGTTCGTAATAAATGCGAAGAGGACTCCTTGTTTGTTGTCTTGAACATTTATGTCTTCGACTCTGATGTTCGTAGAGTTGACTATACCAAGGTATCCAATTCCTTGGAATGTAGAAGAGTCTATGATGCTGTTGTGCTGATTAATCAGGTAATGGACTGGCTGACCGTTTATGGTGTTTGAAGCATCGATATCGTTAATGAAATCAGGCAGCAAATTGCCTTCAATACCGAGATTGTAATGGTTATCATTGATGCTATTGTCTCGCAGAGTACTGTTTCCAGATGATTTGATTTCAATGCCAAACGATGTGTACCCATATATCTGGGTTTCAGCGATCTCTGAGTTTCTAGAGTGGTCTAGACGAATACCATATGAACCATTCTGCAGTATGTTGCTGATTATTCTTGAGTTTGAAGAGTTATCAAGCCAGAGACCAAAAGTTCCATTCCTTATGTTGAGATTTCTGACTTCCACGTTATTGGCAGCCACATAGACAATCTTACCTCTTCCCTTTCCATCAATGATAGTTGTCCTCTGATCTTCACCGATCAATCGCAACGACTTGTTCACAGTCAAATGTTCGTGATAAATCCCAGAAGCAACAAAAATTTCATGCCCATCTAACGTCTCTGGGGCATCTATTGCTTCTTGTATTGTTGAGTAGTCCTTTCCTGTGTCGAGATTCTGCACTCGGCTTTTGATTGGTTGAGCAGCACTGCTCGGTCCGAAGTGCGTCTGTTCAAACGAAAAACAAGAAGCTGACAAGAAAATGAAGGGAAATGAAAGAGCCAGCACCAACACCAGAGCTTTCTTTAACAAAGAATACTCCCCTACTCTTTACAGGTAGAACTAGGATCTGCATTATAAGATTTCATGCATGATTGCGCGCGCAGCATATGAAAGTAAGGATAGGGGCTTGCCAGAGCGCTTATAGTTTTGTGTAGAACACCTTTATGGTGTCGCTTCCTTTGAAGGTTTCATCATTGTTCAGATGGCCTGTCACTGTTAAGGTTACTTCGTATTTTACATGCGGAGACATGTGCTCGATCATTGGCCATAGCAGGTTTATTGTAATTGTTCTGTCAAACTTTACCATCAATCTGTCTTCTTGAATTTCACACCTTGAGGCTGGAATCTGTCCTCCCATGACATCTAGAGTAATTGATGACATGTTAATGTTGGTCACGTTGTAATCTCCAGGAAGTACAACATGAACAGTCATCCAATTGCCATGACCATCATATTTAAGAAGCAACGAATCCGGATGGATATTCACATCCGCTAGAATTTCATTCGCGCTAACTCGAGTTGTTACTAGTTGAGTTAAGATTACTAAAGAAAAGGCAAGAGTCAATACAATTAGAACTGTCTGTTTACGATTTTTCATTTTCTCCCTTTCCTCTCAGTTATGATACTTTGACAGAACTAATTATGGATTCGCCGACTATTTAACTTACTGATGGATTCTTCTAGAAGAAACTTCCTCTTCTAAAGCGCGCGCGGAAATAGGTATTTGCATGTCGTTCTACAGCCTGTATGCGCGCTTCTACAGTATCTGATTCCGTATCAGTTTTGCTGCAAAATCTGTAGCAAGCCCAACTGTTGCCTCAAGCATTTCTCTGAATCTCAAGTTCCTAGTGCAGTTGTCGTCAATTTGGGTGCGAATCAGAGCTAAACTCATGCGCACGCTACGAGACCTAGCAATCAAGCCAAAAAAGTAGATAATATTGTTTGATTGTAACTTGGTTGAATGGGATGTGGTTGTCTACTCTGTTTCTCCCATGTGATTGCTGATTATTCCGATGTCGAATATGTCAACTGCCCCGTCACTGTTCAGGTCAGCTTCTGGATCGTAGCCTAAAGGTCCGACTGGTGGTCCAGGATACCAATGGGCGCTGACTAGACCAACGTCAAGGATGTCAACGATTCCATCATCATTTACGTCGCCCATCAGTTTGATGTAGACCTCGCCGTCGACTAAGGTGTTATCGATCTTGTCTGTTTCGAGTGTGAAGGGAATTGCTTCTGCTCTGATTTCATAGGTGAGGCGTGCAGGTGTATTAGTCGTGTTCCACGTGAATACTAGCGTCGCAGTTGTATATCTGGCTAAGTTCGTGACCGTTTTTGTTTCGATGGTTCGCTTTGAATATTTCGTGGTAACTATGAAGGTTTCGTTGGTTGTTCCTTCATTTCTGACAACAACAGTGACGTTGACTATTTGTCCTCGGTATACCATATCGGTTGATGGTTCAACACTCAGTATAGCAACGTCGTGTACAATTATCCAAGGCTCTATGAGGGGATAGTAGTCAACGCCTTCGTGGGGGATGAGGGTGTCGCCTACGCCGTCTCCATTTGTGTCTTGGCCTGGATAGTTGCTCCAGTGGTTGCCATATCTATCTCCAGATATTAGTTTGTTCCAGGTGTTTGCTCCGCTTGTGCTGTCTTGATGTCTTTGCATTCCGTTCTTGACGATGTTGTTCAAGGCGATGGTGTTTCCGGTGGAATATGAAGTTAGGTCGATTCCGTAGGTGTTGTATGAAACAGTATTTTGAATGATGTTGTTGCTGTCTGAGTCGTATGTGGCTATTCCCCAACCGTTGTTTGACGCGAGATTGGCGTCGACCGTGGTGCTAGTTGTCAGTACTAGGTAGATGCCGTAGCCGCCTTGTGCCATCGTGTTGCCGAAAACTAGGTTGCTGCCTGATCCGTATATCTGGATGCCATATGCGCATTCGGAGAAGGTGTTATTTCGGATGTTGATGTTGTCAGAATATAGAGAGTATGTGCCAGTGATTTCAGCGGACACTTCATTCAGATCGATATCGTTGTTCGGCGAATATGATGCGTAGATTCCATGTGAAGCTCCTGATATTGTGTTGCCGGTTATGGTGTTGTCTTCGGATGTTCCATCGAGTTTAATTCCATACGTGCTGTCGGTTATTTGGTTGTGGCTGATGTTGTTGTTGTTAGAGGAGGATACTTTGATGCCATACATGTCGTTGTTGATGAAAGTGTTCTCTACGACTTGGCTGCTACTTGGGGCCGAATATAGATAGACGCCGTAAAGACTGTTGGAGATTATATTGTCTGAGATGAAGTGGCCTCCCGTCATCTCCGCTTTGATTGCGCAGTAGTTACCATTCAGCATGGTGAATCCCGTGATCACAACATCGTTTTGCGTCAGCCAAAAGACGTGACCTGTCCCATTGCTGTCCACAACCGTATTGTACTTGTCTTGTCCCCTTATAGTCAGGGACGTTTCCACATACACGCTTTCAGTGTATACTCCAGCTGCTACCTCGATTATATCTCCAGAGCCGGCAGCTGTCACGGCTTCTTGAATTGTCAAGTAGTCTCCGGGGACGTTTAGAATAGCTGCTTGAACCCCGGCAAAATGAGCTGGAAAAAGAAAAAGCAGCATTGAGAAAACGGCTAAGAAGACTAGATTTCTGTGAATTTGTGAGTGCAATCGTTCTCCTCTCTTTCGAATCTATATTCGCCCACGTAGAGCAAAACAGAGAAATGAAAGTGTGTCCCATGTGTCAGACCATGCTTATGTGGGCGTTCTGTTTTGGACAAAGGGGTTTCCCTACTTAACTCGGCGAAGTTAGCTCTAGGTTAAAAAAAAGGGGGGGTCAGATTATGGGGGAGGTGGCGGGGGGCTTGCGTGTTCTGTCATCACTGTTATTTCGCAGGTTGCGTAGAACGGCGTCGAGTCGTAGAATTCACCTGTTACTGTGAAGGTAACGTCTACTTTGCTTCCAGGAGCGGGTGCCATGTGCCAAATCTTGGGTAAGATGACCCAGTTGAGTAGTGCAGTTCCATCTACCTTGAATGAAAAGGATCTCTTTGTAACCTTTGGCCAGTCGGGAATTGGCAGCATTGTGACTATTCCCTCAACTAATATGGTCGAGGGGTCAACATCATAAGCCGTGTAAGGTGATGGTGGAGTTAGTGTTATTTTGAAGCTTTCGGGTGCTGGGTCTTCCATTGAATAGAAAGGTGGCGTTAGCCTTGCGGTAGCCTCAACTGCAGAGACTGGTGAGATTGCTAATAGACCTATTCCCAGCATTGCTAGGAACACTAGTACGAAACCGATCGTCATCTTTGATTTCATCGTGTTACCACCTCTTCTTTCGCAGTCGCCACAGGTATGCCAATGGTATGACGGGTGCCAGCAGCATTATCATGCCGAGGCCT
>JASFPO010000020.1:0-22996 GCA_050115935.1 Candidatus Bathyarchaeota archaeon
ATCGCTGGTGGGGCTCCTCCTTCCCATTAGGAGGTTCTTCCCAAGAAAGCCACAATCGGGGAACGTGTAGATAAGATGGTTAAACTGAAATTAATATTAAGTTTAGTATTTGCGATTGTAGGTTATTTTTTGGGTATTGTGGCTGATGCGACTCATTATACTGAATTGGCAATTTATCCTGCTGCCTGTTTCACTAAAATATTGTTATTCTTAATTGCTGTTCCACTTGCACACTCTGCGGGTAAGAAAATTAGAAAAGAATTGAACATCATTGGGATTCCGGGCTTAAGATTTGCAGGTTGGATTATGTATGGTGTTGCAATAATTCATTTTATACTGTTTTTTCAATGGGATTTGATTTCAGCCCAACCAGGAAATATCCAACTCCCAGATGGACAGATAACAATAGACTCTGCGATTTTTTTCATTGCATCGATGTTTATGATTGCAGAAGCGTGGAACTCGTATAAAAGTAAAGATTAAACATCCATTGAATTTACCGAGCCCGGGAATTCCCTTTTCTCTTTTTCTTGCTCCTACTCTCGATTATCCTTCATCTAGGAATCCGATCGGCTAACCACTACTCCTCAACGCTGAGACCTTCCACTTTTCTAAGTTTCCAATAGGGAAAACAGGGCATGGCTTAAACAAACAGTCTATGCGCGCACTTGAGTTTGACCAACCCGATTACTGTAAGGACTGCGAAGACCGCCTGGAATGTGGCGTTTAGAATCCAGAGAAAAAGCTGAAACAGTCCATACTGATACGCTGTGAAGCCTAGATCCATTAAGCGAAAGGCCAAATACGGTCCACCCAGACCGATTCTCACCATGCTAGGAACAGCACTAAGGAAAAAGACAACACTAATCAATTTCAATCCAAATCTTCCGGTTCTTCTATGGAGACGAATCGCAACCAATCCCACAGCCAAAGGAAGTGCGATTTGAACGATATCTGGAATAAAACCAATCATATAGACACCACACTGTTGTTCAAACTAGCTTGGGAAGTTTTATCCTTAAATCTTTAATGCAACCTCAAATAATATACCACTTAACAAAAACGACCTGAGTGAACGAAATGTCTGATGGATGGACCAGAGAAAAGAGAAAGACGCCGCCCAGAACGAAGCGAGAATGGCTTATTGATTCAGGTTTGGTTTTTGTCTATTCGTTTTTCATGACGCTTTGCTTTTTCATCTTCATCTTGCCTCGAGTCTGGGGTCAAAGTGGCCCGATAACTTGGGGTGGCGTGATAAGCGTTCTTCTGGTTGTACTGTTCAGCCCTTACATTAGCTTTATTCTTAAGAATTTCAGGCGAACAATAATGATATTTTTCTTGAGTTTTCTCTTGGGATCTGCAGTGATCGCTGCTGTACCGTTCCCTGCTGAGCCAATCTTTGGGTTCCCGATTGGCTTCTTCTTCATCAGCATCTTAGGAGCGATTGTGGGAAGCTATATTGCTGGAAGGACGGGAAAAGGAGAAAAAAAGCTGACCTTACGATGTACCGATTGTGGAACATGGAATGAACCAGATGCAATTCACTGCAGTCATTGTGGAATGAATCTACACGGAGAATATGTGAAATAAAGGAGTTCCGGATGACATAATGGAAAACCCGAATTGGCTATGTAGGCTCAGATTGCACAAATGGAGAGACTACGGAAAAACAGTTACGATTACTTGGAAGGAACCAGAGATATCCAGAACTAGTACTCATAGCAGGAAAGTGCTCACAGAGAAGATGTGTTTGAGATGTGGCATTAGAATGAAGAGAAGAATTGTTCGCAATCCAGATGGAACTTTGTCATGTGTCGGTTGGGACCTCATTCCACGCAATGAATGCTAAGAGGATGAAACCAAGACCTCCAACACAAAACCACAAGGCGTAAAATGAGAAGGTAAGACATACATATGAAATACTATCTATTGAATGGATTATACTCCCTATCAAATGGTGGCTTATCAAAATGAAAGGTTGGAATGGTAGATTTCTCAGAGTAGATCTAACCAGACGAAAGGCTGTTGCTCAAAAATATGATGTCCAACTTGCGCACAATTTTCTCGGAGGCAGAGGCTTTGCCGTCAAAATATTGTGGGACGAACTAAAACCCAACATAGACTCTTTCTCTCCAGAAAGCAAACTTGTTATCGCAGCTGGACCGCTTACAGGATTCTCATTAGTCAGCAGTGGCAAGCTAATAGTGGCAGCCAAAAGTCCGCTTACGGGCGGCTACGGCGACGGAAACATCGGTAGTTATGCTGCGGTCAAGATGAGAAGAGCAGGCTACGACGCCATAGTAATCGAAGGAAAAGCAGAAAATCCATCTCTGCTACTGGTTGAAGACGAAACAACTGAGATATTGCCTGCAGAAGACCTTTGGGGACAAGGAACCTTCGAAACCGAAAAGAAGGTGAAACAAGAATACGGAAAAACTGCTGGCGTTCTCTCGATTGGACCCGGCGGCGAAAACCTAGTGAAGTTCGCCAATATAATATCGCAAGAAGGAAGAGCAGGTGGCAGACCTGGAATAGGCGCAGTTATGGGCTCAAAAAAACTTAAAGCCGTAGCCATAAGAGGGTCAAAGACAATACCTGCCGCTGACCCAGATCAGTTAAAAGCCATCGGTTCTGAGACCTACAGAGAAGTTTTGAAAAAACCCAATTATGACTTCTGGAAACGCCAAGGCACAATGTTAGCAGTAGAGTGGAGCCAAGAGAACAGCGTTCTTCCAACACAAAACTTCAAAGAAGGCGTATTCGAAAACGCCGCTGACATAGGCGGGTTCGCCATGGAAAAGATCAAATTCTTGAACAGAGGTTGCCCCAACTGCAATATGACCTGTGGCAACGTGGTAAAAGATCTCACCGATCAACCCTCTGAGCTGGACTACGAAAACGTTGCCATGTTAGGCTCCAACATAGGCTTAGGTGATCTGAAAAAAGTTGCTACTCTAAACAGACTAGCCGACGAGTATGGGATCGACACAATCTCTTTAGGCAGCACCATCGCCTTCGCCATGGAAGCTTCAGAAAAGAAGCTCATCGACTACAAGATTGGATGGGGCAACTACGAAGAAGCAAAAACTTTAGCTCAATACATTGCCCACAAACAGGGACCCGGCTTACTTTTATCCGAAGGCGTCCGCAAAGCTGCAGCAAAAATTGGCGGCAACGCTCAGAAATGGGCAATGCAAATCAAAGGATTGGAAATCTCAGCTTATGACTGTCACGCGGCGCCGGCAATGGCATTAGCTTACGGCACTGCTACAACTGGAGCCCACCACAAGGATGCTTGGGTTATCTCCTGGGAAACAGAATATGGACGCGACAGCTACGACGAAGCCAAAGTGGCCAAAGTGATTGAGCTTCAGAGATTACGTGGAGGAATGTTTGAATGCCTAACAACTTGTCGTCTGCCATGGGTGGAAGTAGGTTTTGAATTGGAATGGTACCCCAGATATCTAAAGGCAGCAACCGGGCTCAGCTTGAACATGCCTGAAATCAACACAATTGCCGACAGAATCTACGCTTTGATTAGGGCTTTCTGGGCAAGAGAACATGCCTCTCAATGGAGCAAGGAAATGGATATTCCACCAGCCAGATGGTTTGAAGAGCCACTGACGAAGGGAAATCTTAAAGGAGCCAAGCTAGATCGGGAGAAGTACGAAGCTATGCTTCAACTATACTATCAAAAGAGAGGCTGGGATAGTCGAGGCATACCTACCGAAGAAACCTTAACAAAGCTGGGCTTACAAGATATTGCAGCGGAACTTTCTAAACATATCCGACTAACTGCATAGACAGCTTCTCCAAGCCCCAAGAGCTGTGTTCTGGCGAGCCCATTAAGCCTTGCGTGCATATTTCGCTTCCAAGTTCTTGTCATATGGTGCTTGTCTTTCCTCACAGTTTCTTCTCCGACACAATTGGCAATTATAGAACATGGTTTCTGTGGGGAAGTATATTCCGGACACAGATTTTCTTGGAGTCATCATGAAGCTGTCAGTCAACGTGACTCCAATTAGCCTCTCAACGTTGCCGAGGATCGAAAACAACTGCTTTTGTTGTGTTATCGGCCAGTCCTCGAGAGACCCTGGGTTCATCTCTGATATTTTTCCCAGTCTATATGTTCTCAACAGATACTCTTCAAGATGTCTTCCAATATGATCCAAAGCCATATTGCCTATCGTCTCCAAGCAAAACTTTTTCATAACATCTCCAAATGAAGCAGCTCTATTCTCTAGCTCTTTTCCAATCGTCATAACATAAGGAAAAACCCGTCTTGTCCTCTCCAGATTGACCCTGAGAACACGGCTCGTGAACCTTACACCATCAATATCTACTGTATCTCCATTTTTGCTGGTGATCTGTGAAACGTCGTAGACAACTTTTGGCTCAATCAGAGAATGAGCGATTTCAGTCAACTCTTGAACATCGACGAGATGTTTCTCTTTGGTCAGATGTAACCGTTGCAGCACTTTTTCAGAATCTAACTGAACCATAATATTATCTAATAGTTTCATGAAGCGGTTGAAAAAGGATGATCTAATAAAGATTTTGTGTGCGACTATAAAAAAGGGGTTTTTGTCGGTTGCGGAAGGCCATCAATCCATGTAGTTGCTACCGCTGTGTTAGATTTTCCAGTAGGCATACAGAAAGTCAAGCCATCCGTGAGCCGCAAACTGCAAGTTTTTGTATATTGGCAGTCCTTCGTAGGCGAGGTACGGATGCTCTGAAGGGGGGAACCATATTCCCAATCCCAGTGTAGAAGCTGACCACATAGGTTCGCTGTTGGCAACGTGCACTATTACTTCATCAAGTGTGTCTCCTACGGCACCGGCCAGCGCTTGTGTTTCTGTGTCCAGTTCAGGATTAGTCTCAAGTTCCGCGACGAACGTTGGCAGATCAATGTAGTATTCCCATCCAGCCTCAGCCCAAGGAAGATTTCCTTCACCTCTGGCTTCGCTTATGATCTCGTGGTAGAAATCGTAGCTTTCTTCCCCTGCCCTCAATTTTGCTTCAAGCGCTAGAGTCAACATTGAAAGCTCCATTACAGCTTCGTCAACCGTTGAAAGATCAATGACCGATAGGGTTGCCATCACACCTCCGTTGAAGTGAGCCCGAGGTTCATAGTATCTCGCATACTCATCTGCAATTAGAACGGCTAGTTCAAGGGCTGAAATATCGGGATTTCTGGTCATGCTATCCAAGATCACATCATATGGGTAGCCGTAAAGAGGAACATAGTTTTCGCAAGCAACCAAGTAATCGGTTTCCATACCATGTGCGTTGTATTCGAAGGCAACCTCAATCATTGCTTCAAGGCAAGCATCATAAGCTAATATCTCTATCTGATGCCCTTCAAGTCCAGCAACCACTTCGTCGTGCGTCAGGTGGTCTACAGGATGTTCGTCATAGCAACTTCCAGTGAAATCGGTGCCATGGTTCCACAGGTCGAGCAAGTAGTGTTGAGCCTTGAACTTTCTAGTCGCAAAGTCGACAAAAGCTTCCAGCGTACCTGAGTCGCCCATATTTGCCTCTTCTCCGTTCAATGGAAAACCTGCGACTAGCTCACGACCACCATGGACAACCTTGTAGAGGTAAGCAGGTCTATCATAGCCATCCCACAAGACGAGAACGTTCACATCATCTGTCAATTGCACAGTTTGCATGAGCTCCAGATTCTCATAGGCCCAGGCGTCAAGGTCATTGTCAGCAACCATGTAAACCATGAAGGTCCAGCCTGCAATCTTTGGCTTAGGTGCTCCAACAGTGCTCATTGAGACACAGATAGAAAAAACCAGCAGTAACGCATACACAGTTCTCTCTATCTTCATCATGTACAACTCTCCTCTTTTCTCCTTCACCTACTAGTTACAAACAACATAGGCAAAAAGCTTTGCGTGTGCATCTGTTGGCGAATTCCGAGTTCTACCACTTCAATCTGGAAAGCTCATCCAGTATTGTTACAAAGGATTTTTCGCAACCTGCAAGACCTGCAACTTTCTCGTTTCCTTCAATGACGAAATATTCATCCGGTGCGTGGGCTCTTGCGCCGCATCCTAGTCCCGCGCACGTGAATGGCATCTTCAGAGGTTTGCTAGTGAATAGATAAAATGGTACACTTCCGCCTGAAATGGGCCAGATTTCCGGCTCGTATCCCATCTTTCTGTATGCTTGAATTGTTGCCTGAACTATTGGCTCCTTCAAGCTTTCCTTCGACCATTCATAGGGATCGAGTGGCCTGATCTTTATATCTTTATAACCGTGCTTGTCAAGATGTTTACGTACTTTCGGAATGACCTCTTCAGAGGTTTGGTTTGGAACGAGTCTCACATCCATCTTCACGGTGACTTTGTGGGGGAGTAATGTCAGCGATCCGGGTCCAGTATATCCACCCCAAATGCCATCGATATTCAATGTTGTGGAGCCGCAGTATTGTACAAGAAGGTCTTTTCCATGAAGGTCGCCCAAAAATCGTTCAATCTTGGCTTCTCGTTTTGCTTCTTCTTCATCGAAGGTCTTCGCCAATTTGTCAATGATTTGTAGATCCTCTTGGGTCAGGGGCTTCACGTTGTCGTACCATCCATCGATTAGCACCTTGTTTCCATCTTCCGAGGTCATCGTTGCAAGAGCTTGGATCATTCGCCATACTGGGCTGTCAACCCACGACTTGGCACTACTGTGTATACCGAATTCTGTTGGTCCTTTCCCCCAAGCTTTGCCACTGCATTCAAGTTCGAAGTAGACAATTCCTTTGTATCCCAGTTCCATGGTAACCTTTCCATCTCGCTCTTGGTAGACGTCTGGAGAAAACAGGGCATCAGCTCCAAGCATTTTCTTGTGTTTTATTACGAAGTCAGCGAAGTGTTGGCTGGCCAGTTCTTCGTCTCCTTGAGATATGAATTTAAAGTTGAAGGGAAGCTCGTCTCCGGTGGCTCGAATGGATTCTAGAGCGTTAAGGAATGCCACAAGTGGCCCCTTCGAGTTTATGGCTCCTCTCGCAACGACACATTTTCCGAATGGTTCGATTTCGACGAGTCTAGCTTCTAAAGGAGGACTCGTCCATTCCTTCTCGTTGAATGGTTGTGTGTCATACATGAAATATGTGAGAAGAGTTTTCTCTGCTCCAGCGTCGTATTCAGCGTAGACTACAGGATGAGGTCCCCCAGTTTCCATGATTCTTGCCACATTACATCCTAGTTTCTCATAATAGCTTCTGAGGAGATCTGCACATTCTCGCACCCCGTAATCTTCCGCAGAAACACTTGGTTGACGCAAGAATTCTTGCACTCTTCGGATATGCTCGTCTATATGCTCGTCAATGTACTTGTTTATCTTGGAAATTGCCAACATTGTGATCGTTTCATATATCACGCGAATTGGCTAAAAGCTTGTTGGAGCCGATGATTACCTTGAGTATCTCTTGAGGGTTCGTTAACGCTTCAAGAATCACACACCTGCGCCCAACCGGTCAATGCGCTCGGGAAAATTTTTAAGCTTGTCACAAGTTGATAGCACAACTAGGTGAGCTTCTTGATTTACGATTTGCTGATCAAAAACGGCTTTGTGATAGATGGAACGGGAAATCCATGGTTTAGAGCGGACGTTGCCATTTCTGAAGGAAGAATTGTGAAAGTTGGTAGAGTAGGTATTACAAAGGCTGATGGAGTCATAGATGCTAGAGGCTTGATCGTTTCTCCAGGTTTCATAGACATACACTCCCACTCCGACCTTTCGTTACTAATAAATCCATTAGCAGAAAGCAAAATCAGGCAAGGGGTCACCACCGAGGTTATAGGCAACTGTGGAGGGAGTCCTGCGCCTACAAAAGAGGAAACACTGGAGCTGCTGAAACAGGACTGGGGACTCGAAGCAAAAGAAGTTGATTGGAACTGGTCAACGTTTGGCGAATACCTTGAGCAAATGGAAAAGAAAAGAATTGCTTTGAATGTTGCTTCTCTTGTTGGTCACGGAACTGTGAGAACGACGGTGTTGGGGGTGCAAAAAAAGCCACCGACCACTGCTGAGCTTGAAGAAATGAAGGCGCTGGTTAGACAATCGATGGAGGCTGGAGTCTTCGGCATGTCAACTGGGCTGGTTTACTTACCTGGTTGCTTTGCTGACACATCAGAACTGATTGAACTGTGCAAGGTTGTGGCGGAATACGGGGGACTGTATGCCTCTCACATCAGAGGCGAGAGAGAAACCATAGTAGAGGCTTTGAAGGAAGCCATAGAAATAGGCGAGAAGGCAGGCTTACGAGTGCAAGTATCACACAATTGCCCTAAATGGGGTGGCTCAGACAAGTTACATGAAATATTCAGAATTTTTCGAGATGCCAGAGCGAGAGGCGTCGCCGTTACGATGGACAACGACGCGCACACAGACTTCAGTGCAGAGTTGAGCTCCATACTTCCACAGTGGGCTCAGGCAGGTGGAGTTGAGAAAGTAATCAAGAGACTGAGAGATCCAGAAACTCGTGAAAAGATCAAAGAAGAAATAGTGGACGATAAGTATCCAGGACCCGGCTATTGCGGACTTGTGAAGCACGGTCGTTGGGAACGTGTCTTTCTTTTCCAATGCCATAAAAATAAGCATTTGATAGGAAAGAGCTTTGAAGAGATCGCTAGGATGAAAGGAGCAACAAACCCGTTTGACGCATATTTCGATTTGTTGATAGAAGAAGAAGGCGACGCAAGTGCTCTGTTCAACTACATCAGCGAAGATGATATTCGCACCGTGTTGAGATTCAATCTGATGATGATTTCAACCGATGGCTCTGCATATGCACCATACGGACCTCTCGGCAAAATCGGCGGCTACTCTCCATGCAGTTATGGCGAGTATCCCTACATCTTGGAGAGATACGTCAGAAAGGAGAAGATCATTGCGCCTCAAGAAGCCATCAGAAAGATGACGTCGTTTCCAGCTCAAAAGCTCGGATTAAGAGATAGAGGATTAGTAAGAGAGGGGATGTGGGCTGACATTGTGGTTCTCAATCTAGATGAGATTAAGGATAGAGCTACTAGTCACTATCCCTATACGTTTCCTCTTCCAAATTATCCGCACAAATATCCTGAAGGCTTAGATTACGTGCTGGTAAATGGTCAGGTTGTGGTCGTGATGGGTGAGCATAGAGGTGCCCTTCCAGGCAAGGTCTTGCGTCATCAATCGAAAAAACAATAAGTTTACTATGTCGATTTAGTCTGTTGTCACGGGTAGGGAACGGATAATGAAGAAGGTAATAATCACCATAGCTCCTACAGGGTCAGTGCCCCGCAAGAAAGACACACCCCATGTACCTACAACACCGGATGAGATCGCTGAGACAGCGTATCTATGCGAGCAAGAAGGAGCCTCGATTATCCATGTGCACTGCCGAGACGAGAACGAGAACCCCACTTCTGATTATGCAGTTTTCAGGGAGACCGTGGACAAAATACGCAAACGTACGAACCTCATTGTGATGACATCGACGAGTGGTGTAGCGGGCAAGTTGGACGAAGATCGAGCGCAACCACTCAGAACTGAGCCAGATATGGCCAGCCTAACGACGGGTTCGCTCAACTTCACGGGGCGCAAGCCATCTATTGTTTATGTCAACACTTGGGAGACAATCACTTTCCTTGCCAAGAAGATGTTAGAAGCGAACATTAAACCTGAGATCGAGGCTTTCGATGTGGGCTTCGTTCGTCAAGGCGTCAAGCTCATTGAACAAGGATTGGTCCTGGAGCCAGCACACTTCCAGTTGGTCATGGGTGTAGATGGTGGCATCCCAGCCACACTAGAGAATCTGATGCACATATGTCACCAGCTTCCGCCTAACGCCACCTTTTCTGTGGCAGGCATCGCCAAGTGGCAACTACCCATGAACGTCATGGCTGTTCTTATGGGCGGGCACATTCGGGTAGGGCTTGAGGACAATATCTACTACTCTAAAGGGAAACTGGCGCGGAACGAGGAACTGGTGGCTCGTGCACGGCATCTAGCCGGAGAACTTCAGCGCGAGGTATCTTCGCCCAACGAGGCGCGGCAAATCCTGCGGCTTGAGAGATGATCGCGCTCGCCAGTCTATTAAGAATTGAGTACAGATTAATGTTGCTGACCCAGGACAAGTTTATCCTCTGCCCTCAGTTTTATGTTGTGATTCTTTGGAATCGCGAAATCCTTAAATCAAATTGAGCCTTGAATGCCTCGCTACACTAGTTCTCAGATGAGCGGCGTAAAGTTCGAAGAAGGCTGGAAAATGCAAAGGCGATGGGTTGGCAAGAATGTAAATCTGGCATTGCTGAGCAGTTACATTGAAAATTTCTTCAAGATCAGAGGCCTTGAAACCGGAAAAGAAGAGTCTGAAGGCAAGTATACGATTCGATGGGCACCTCCTCGGGTCAACAATAAGCGTGGGACCATGAAGGTTACGATTGTGGGAGACGCTGATGATTTTTCAGTAGAATTTATCGCCAGTGAACGAACGCGTCGTTCTATTCGACTGGGCTCGCTCACGACCCAGTTTGGGGGAGGCTATCTTCTGCTTCGTGGTCTGAGGCTGAGAGAAGCGCTGGAGAAACTAGAGAGGGAATTTTGGGCCTATGTGGAGGACAAGATAGCTCACTTGATCAGATTTGCCGAGAGCGATACCAAGACTAGCCAAACTTAGGACGGTCATGCTTTACTTGATTCTGTGACATGCTGCATGATGTTTGCTGCCAACATCGATGAATGATGGTTCCTCTTTGCGGCAAATGTCCATTACAACCGGACATCTTGTATGGAATCTACAACCTGTAGGTGGGTTAACAGGGCTTGGGATTTCTCCACCAATGACTTCTTTGATGCGTTCTGCGGTGGGGTCAGGCACTGGCACAGCGGCGATCAAAGCTTGAGTGTACGGATGCAAGGGTTCATACACGATTTTTTCAGCAGTTCCCATCTCTACTATTTTGCCTAGGTACATTATGGCGATCTTATCACACATGTGTCGGGCTAATGCTAAATCATGAGTTATGTACAAGAATGAAACGTGGAATTTCTCCACCAGATCCAGCATTAGGTTCAAGATCCCAGCTCTAATTGAGACGTCTAACATAGATACAGGCTCATCAGCAATTATGAATTCAGGATCAAGTATGAAAGCCCGTGCGATAGCCACTCTTTGTCTCTGCCCTCCGCTCAGTTCATGAGTATACCTAAGAAGAAACTCGCTAGCCGGCACCAGCTCCACCTCTTCAAGGATTTGTCTCACTTTCGCTTCTATTTCAGTTCGCGTGCTTACTGTTCTCTGAACCTCCAAAGGTTCGGACAGGATGTCAGCAATAGTCATTCTTGGGTTTAAGGATTCATAGGGGTCTTGGAATATTATCTGCATCCTACGACGCAACGGTTTTAACCGGTTTTCTGGAAGAGCTGTGATGTCCTCACCTTTAAACAATATTTTTCCATCCGTTGGCTCAATTAGCTTGAGTAGTAGTCTTCCGGTGGTTGTTTTTCCACTGCCGCTTTCTCCTGCCAGACCGAAAACTTCTCCTTTCCTTATTTCGAAGCTAACACTATCCACAGCACGCAAAAAGGATTGCTCCCTAGAAAATAGGGTTTCAAAAAATCCTTTTCTAACAGGAAAATACTTTTTCAAATCTGTGACTTTTATTGTGGTATCTTGACTCATAATAACGCTTCCATCTTACCTGATTCAACGAGATGGCATGCGACATACTGATTTGCCGCGGCAACCTTCATCGACCTTGGCTCTTTTCTTTTGCATATATCCTCAGCGTAGGGACATCTTGGATGGAATCTGCAACCGGTGGGTGGATCCAGCAGATCAGGCGGAAAGCCTGGGATGGAAGTCATGCGCCTTTTGGCCGCTTTGATATGGGGAAAAGCGGTTACCAAACCGTGCGTATATGGGTGCAATGGCTTTTTGAATACGCTGACAATGTCTCCTTGCTCCACGATCTTCCCAGCGTACATGATAGCGACTTTTTCACAGGTCTCGGTTATCATCGACAAATCGTGGGTTATCATTATCATTGCCAGATTCAGCCTATCTTTTAAGCCGCTCAACAGCTTTAGTACTTGAGCCTGAACAATGACATCCAGAGCAGTTCCAGGTTCATCTGCAATCAGTAGTTCTGGATTACAAGCTAGAGCCATAGCTATTAACCCGCGTTGCCTCATCCCTCCACTGAGCTCATGGGGGTAGTCTTTCGCTCTTGAAGGTTCAAGGCCTACGGTTTCCATTAGGTTTTCAGTTCTCTTCAAAGCCTCCTTCTTGTTCACTCCGGATTCATGAGTTAAAATGGTCTCAGCAATTTGGTCTCCTACCTTAAAAAGCGGATTAAGTGCGTTCATGGCTCCTTGGAATACGATGGATGCGCGTTTCCATCTCACCTTTCTCATCTCTTTCTCTCTGAGTTTGGCCAGATCTTCTCCCTTGAAGAGGATTCTTCCTCCGGCTATTCTGCCTCCTTTTGGGAGAATTCTGAGAATTGATAAGGCAACTGTAGTCTTCCCGCATCCAGACTCTCCAGCTAGTCCCAATGCTTCTCCTCTGTCTACTTGTAGGTTGACTCCGTCCACAGCTTTAACCGAACCTCTAAGCGTCGAATAGTAGGTTTTTAGGTCTTGGACATCCAAGATCATCTTTGAATCAACCTGTTTTTGCCAGCTAAGTAGCTATAACATCCAAGCAATGGTTGATGAATATAAAACTTTTTTAATCTGCAATTGGAGAACAAAGGTGGAGTTGGAAAAGAGGCAATTGAACTCGCTCCTATTTGACGCACATAACTTTGGAATTCATCCCATCTCATTCAATGAGCTAAACGGTTCAATTACTAAAAGCAAAGAATGCGGTGACCCGTGTGCTTGATGTTGCTATAAGAAATGGATATCTTGTTGACGGAAGTGGCAGCCCCTGGTTTAAAGCAGACATAGGCATTAAAACTGGCAAAGTTGTGAAAGTCGGTGACTTGAGTTCTGATGATTCACGTGGAACAATAGATGCAGAAGAATCTGTTGTGTGTCCTGGCTTTGTTGACATGCACTCCCACTCAGACTTCACATTACTAATCAACCCCAAAGCGGAAAGCAAAATCAGACAGGGCGTAACAACTGAGGTAAATGGAAACTGTGGAGATTCTCCGGCGCCGATAAAGGGAATCTCAACATACGATAAGGAATTCGCGGCAGAGTGCAAGCTCGATCTAGACTGGTCAACCACCGGAGAATACCTAGGTCAGCTTGAAAAACAGGGATTAGCGGTAAATGTGGTCCAACTCGTTGGCCACGGAACGGTGAGGACGGCAGTGATCGGATATCAGAATAGACTGCCAACCGGTGAAGAGCTTGATGAGATGAAGGAGTTGGTAACTCAGGCGATGGAGGATGGCGCCTTTGGTTTGTCAAGTGGGCTATTCTATCCTCCTGGCTGTTATGCTGACACACGGGAGCTAATAGAATTATGCAAAACTGTAGCGAATTATGGCGGAATTTATGCAAGCCACACAAGGGGCGAAGGAGACCCGTTGATTGAAGCCGTAGCAGAGGCTTTAGAGATCGGTGAAAAAGCCAACATACCTGTGGAGATATCACACCACAAGGCGTGTGGCGTCCAAAACTGGGGAAAAGTCAAGGAAACGTTGAGAATGATGGAAGAAGCCAGATCTAGAGGAATCGAAGTTACCTGCGATGTCTACCCGTATGTGGCCTGTGGCACTGACATAGAGTCAATGATACCTAGTTGGGCGCACGAAGGCGGCTTTGACAATCTGTGCAAAAGGTTGAAGAATGTAAAGATTCGCAAGAGGTTAAGAAGAGAGATGCTTGAGGGAATTCCTGGATGGGAGAGAACTTTGAAGCAGTCGGGATGGGGAAGGATAAAGGTAATCGATTGGAAGAAGCACAAGGAGTTTGAAGGGAAAACCCTTGCTGAAATCGCTGAGTTAATGAATGTAGATCCTTTCGCTCTGGTTTTTGATCTTGCTGTAGAAAAGGAGGACTTGGAATTGGTGGATCTGGCGATGGATGAGGAAGATGTCTGCACCGTGATGAGGCATCCGTTGTCGATGATAGGGTCTGACGGCGAAGCCATTGCTCCTTATGGAGTTTTGGGTCAAAGAAAAACTCATCCAAGATCGTATGGTACGTATCCAAGGATGCTGAGAAAGTATGTTAAGGAACGGAAAGTTGTGACTGTTGAAAACGCGATTAGAAAGATGACTTCATTACCGGCTCAGAAGCTTGGTTTGAGGGATAGGGGAATGCTAAGAGAAGGGATGTGGGCTGATGTGGTTGTGTTTAACCCAAAGACGGTGATGGATAAGGCCACGTATGAAGATCCTAATCGGTATCCTGAGGGAATAGAGTATGTGCTTGTGAACGGCAGGATAGTGGTGGATGAAGGGGAACATACGGGTGCACTGTCGGGCAAGGTGCTACGTATTTCAAACGGAAAAAGGCAGTATTCCGTGAGAAACTAGGGGTATTTTAGCGTCTTTTTCTCAGCTTTGGATTTAGTATTTCGTCAAGGGCGTATCCAAAAAGGATGAAGGAAAGAGAGAGTGCGGCTATACATAAGCCTGGTGGAACTACCCACCACCACATTTTGACTCCCAAGGACGCGTTTTGAACATCATAAAGCATTCTTCCCCAAGTCATTACATATGGATCGTAAAGGCCCAGCCAGCTTAACCATGCTTCTGATGTAATAGCGTATGGAACCGATGTTGCCAACGTGACATAGACCAAGCTCATTACATTTGGAACAATGTGTCGCATTATGATACGAAACTTGCCAGCTCCAACGGCTTTAGCTGCTTCAACAAAAGGTCTCTCCTTAAGACTCAAGGTTTGTGATCTTACAATACGGGCAAATCCTGTCCATCCGATCAACGTAATCAACAGTACAAGGTTAAACACTGATGGGCGTATGACTGCCATCAATACAATATATAACGGTGTATCAGGTATAACAAGTAGCAGATCCGTGAACCGCATTAGAATCTGATCCGTCAACCCGCCGACATAGCCAGCGCTCAATCCGATGAGTAGTCCGACTGCGGTTGAGAAGAGAGCCGCTAGCAAGCCGACGATGAGTGATATTTGGGTCCCATAAACAAGTTGCGTGAATATATCTCGTCCTAGCTGGTCAGTTCCAAGCAGACCAAAGGAAGAGCCGAAAAGCTGAATGCGAAAATCGTCAATATAAACGGTGGCTTCAACCTCTTCTCCTTTGGGTCGCCGAGTGTCGTTAAACGTTATTTCAAGGCCATATCTGTAGTTAGCCGGTTCTGCAAACATTTTCCTTGCTGGATCTATTGACCAATCGAAGCCAAACTTTGGCCTTATCCAATCTTTATTAGTGGAGTCTATTGGAGGTTCAGGGATCACCCATGTGGTTCCGCTGCTATTGAAAGTTTGGCTCCACCATTCAAGCCGTCTCTCACTTCCTTCCTTCTCAAGTACTAGGTCGATTTTAATTGGGACGTCTTCAGCTCCTGTAATCAGTAAAGCCACTTCACCTAGAAATCGATTGGATGGAGCGATGTAGGGATATTGAAACACCTTGGTTAGATTGCTCGCGACGCTTCCAGAGGGATCTTCATCGCTATTTCGATTGAACACCAAGGCAACGCATCCATTTTCTGTCCTTCCTTGGTCGGAAATATACTGAAGAGAAATGCTCTGACTGGTCGAGTTGGAAGCGAATTCCAGCTCTTCAATGGAGTCAGCAGTGTTGAAGTGAGGGTCCTGCATTGGCTCAAGATTCTCGCTTAACGGCTCTGCTCCTGGAAGATATTTGTACCATATAGGTTTAGCTTCTCGAAATGCTATTGGGGGGTTGAGAGGGCCAGAGAGCCTAGTGGGATTGTACGGTGTTATTAGAGGAGCCATAAGGGCTACTGCTATGAAGAAGACGAGAATTATCACACCAAGCACCCCTCTTTTGTCACGCCGAAAGATGCTCAGAAAATCCCTGAATCTTTTGATTTCAAATGAAAGTTTGGCTTTTCGGGTGCTCAATTCTATCAACCATACCTTATTCGGGGATCTACGACTCCATAGAGAATGTCCGCTATGAGGTTAGCTACAATCACACATATGGCTATTACATAAAACACTGTCTGCAAGACTGGATAGTCAAAAGTGGATATTGAATCCCAAATCCACCATCCCATACCCGGATATCGGAAGAGTTGTTCTGTGATTATTGCTCCTGAAAGCGTGAAGCCGAACACTATGGCTATGTCAGTTATTAAGGGTAATAGAGCGTTTTTCAATGTGTGCTTAAACAACACAGTTCTTTTCTTAAGCCCCTTTGCTCTGGCAGTGAGCACATAATCTTCGGTGATGCACTCCAACATTGTTGCTCTTACTAAAAGAATGTAGCCGCCGCAACTTAGGAGGAAAAGAGTGGCCCACGGCAAAATAAGATGTTTCAATCCCATTGCCATTTCTTCCCATATGGCATGAGGTTGACTTGCCCACCAATCGGGGAAAGTGTAGCCTGATGGAAGCCATTGCAACTGGAACGAGAAGACCATTACAAGCATCATTGCTATCCAAAACACTGGTAGAGCGTAAACGGCCAAAGCGGTTATTACAGACGCGCTGTCTAGTAGCCCACCCCTTTTTTCAGCAACTATAACTCCTATCATGACGCCGACTACTATGGAAAGAAGTTCGGGGGGGATCACTAAAAGGAGAGTATTTTGCAGACGCATACCCACTTGCTCGATAACAGGTTTATTGGTGTAGTAGGAGTAACCGAATTCAAACGTTAGCATGTTGAAGACATATTTCACGTATCTTTCATGCATCGGACGGTCAAGCCCAAATTTCTCGGTTACTGACTGGATGATTTCTGGATTCTTCAGTTTTATCGAGCTGGCCATTATGAGGGTTGGGTCTCCTGGCATCATCATGAATATGACGAAATTTACTGTTATCACGGCGTATAAGATGAGGATTGAGAAGATTATTCTCTTCATGATGTACGTTCGCAGACCCATAAGATGAACTTCCCATCGGAATGTACATTAGATAAAGCATAGCTATTTTATTTTAACTCTTTCCAACATCTTAAGAAATCGACAGCTTTTGTAATCTTGTGAAGGTTCAACGAAATCTGCATCTTAGAGTCCAATAATTGGGCAACTTTGCAGGACTGTGAATGCAACAAAACTTTAAATTGCATCAACGAATGATATATTATTGCTGAGATGAAAGGAGAATTGGAAAAAAACATGAACCTAAAAAGTAGAGCAATAAGTTTAGCACTGTTGTCAGCGCTGATATTAACGACTTTCAATATGCTTCCAGCTAATTCACAGATAGACCCACCGATAGTCGGATATCCCTCAGGCCCCTTCGAGAAGTTTGGGCCTCGAGTTGACAAGCTTACCTTCAAAGTAGCAGGCTCATCTTCCATAGAGGCTGACTTGCTAGAGGCTGGAGAACTCGATATGATGGATTGGGGTGCTCCTGGAGCAAGATGGTCTGCTTGGCTTGCGGATCCAGATATTACAATGGGAGAATATTCAGAGCTTTCGATGATCTATTTCGCTCTCAACATCCAGAGGTGGCCCTTAGGGCACGGTGACCAGTTAGCCCATGGCTGGAGTAATTTTCCAGCAGGTTACAAAGGTGGCCACACCGATGCGAAGTGGCCAACCGAATGGGGCGGAACCGCAGAGAAGATGTGGATGGACTATGACAATTGTCAGAGATGCAATGATTCCAGATGGTATAGGAGAGGTCTATCCCACCTACTAGATAGAACCACCATAGTGGGCACAATCGTAGGCGTAACAGGCATGGAAACACTGATCATGCCAGCAATTACAGCCACATGGGAAGACCCCACCGTACCGAAATATGCCTACAGTCATGCCCAAGCCCAAGTGTGCTTTGCAAACGGTGGATTCCTAGACTATGACGAAGATGGATGGCTAGAGTACTCACCTAGTCACGCGGCCGATCCCCCTGGCCCCACAGGTCCAGTTGACATGGAAGAAGTGCCTTCCTTACAGATATACATAAGAGCAGACGACCCCGACAGGCAAATCGCAGGACTGAAGTTCGCCGAAGATCTTGACTTGGCAGGAGTCCCAAACGACGATCTCATAAGAAGCAACACAGAATGCTCCATACATGCGTGGCAGAACTATGACTATGACATATATATTGAATATTGGGACTGGGGAGTTCCACTGCCCGACATCTACTACGAGGGCTTCCACTCAGATAAAGACTTGACAGACGTATACTATGGAACCTACGAACCTACACCCAGCGATCCTCAATACGTCGCATGGTCTGATGGCTCTGCTCGCTTCCATGATATGGACTACGACGTACAGGCCGACCTCTTTAAGAATTCCCTCACCGGACCAGCCGCTTTGCCATACGCCTTTGCGATGCAGCAGATATTACATGGAGACGCCATTGTTATACCTTTATACACCTATGTCGGCTTCCAAGGACACAGCACCAATTACGTTGGACCGGAATCTTCGTATACTGGGCTGCAGTGGGAGGGCTTTAATAATGAGCCTGGCCTCGGATTCTACAGCTATTGGACTATGTTGAATGCACATCCCCAAGGCTTTGAAAGGGGCTTTGATGACGAATGTACTCTAAGACATGGATTAGTGAACGACGTTGTCGACATGAATATACTCAAGACTTGGTGGTTCTATGACTTGCAGGTTCTAGGGCAGATCTACGAAGGCCTAATAGTGGTGGACCCACTAGATCAAACAAACTACGTACCATGGTTATGTGAAAGCTACAACGTTGGAACATGGGATAAACCTGGAGGAGGAACTGGCTCTGCGATCAACTTCACGCTCATACCAGACATTCTGTTTCAAGACGGCGTGGCCATGACAGCAGAGGACGTTGCCTTCAGCATCGAACACTTCAGGAATACCCAAGCTGTATCGTACTTCCCCACGGTTGAAAAAATCGATAGCACCGTAATCCACAGTGACACCCCTGAAACTGGAAAAGAAACCATTGAGATTCGCTTCAAAGACCAAAGCTGGCTGGCAATAGACTGGGCTAGCATTCTTGTCGTTCTTCCCAAGCACATATGGGAAGGCAAGGCTCCTGAATGGGACCCCGTAGCCAACGACGCAGTAATCGGCACTGGACCCTTCAGATTCTACAAAGACGGCGTAGTAGGCAGAGTTAACCGTGTGCTCGGCCAATTCGTATACTTGGAAAAAAACCCCTTGTACTTCAGGAAGCTAGTGAGACCTGACTTCTATCCTCAACCCCTATGGCCAACATGGAGCTCAGACGGAACGATACTAAGCAACGACTTCCTAACCGCAGTGGGTCAATTCGGCACAGCTCCTCCAATTTGGCATTCCCAATGGGGACCACTCGCCGACGTCAACAAAGACTTGGTGGTGGACATAGATGATCTCATGGAAATCGCTGTTCGCTATGGAGAAACTGGCTACAACGAAGGCTACCCATCATACTACACGTAAATTTCAGCAGGATACACATGAGGTGAATATAGAGTGAGAGAAAAAAGCATCTTGGTAATAGGCCTGATCTCAATGCTGCTAATGACAGTTTTCGCAAGCACAGGCATACGAGCGTACGCGCCATTAGGTCCCACGGTATACGTAGACCCCCCTGAGATAGTAGACCGCACTGGAGGAATGGAACCCCCAAGCACATTCGCCGTTGACGTAAACGTCGAAGACGTCACGGAACTATATGGTTGGAGCATCCGAATGCTTTTCAATCCCAGCATTCTGCAGGTTGTAGATGCTGAGCTTGGAACATGGCTTGGAGATGCATCTGGCTGGGGCGTATGGCCGTTTCTCAGTGTAAGAAACGACTTGGGCTACGTGTTCTGCGGACAAATGTTGAATCCCTTTGAGAATCCCACGAATGGAGCAACCGGAAGCGGAAACTTGGCCACAATAACTTTCCAAGTTATAGGCATAGGCGTAACCACGCTTGAATTAGACCCTACCGCACTCAACACGGTTATAGGCGGTCAGAACGTGCCAATAGACCACAATGCAGAAGATGGCTTGTTTGATAATAGACCAGTAATAGTGGAGCCTAACGCCCTCTTCGATGTCTATGGACAACCAGTAGAGGCAACGCCGCTAACGTTTGACGCTTCAGGCAGCAACGACAACGACGACGCCGGATGGATCGTGAGCTTCGAGTGGGACTTCGACTATGATGGCATGACTTTTGACGTTGATGCAACTGGCATGATCGCAACAAACGCTTTCGCAATAGAGGGAACATACACCGTAGCGTTAAGAGTCACCGACAACGATGGCTTAACCGACTACTTCTCAACCGACGTCAACATCGTAGTGTGGATGGAAGGTGGAGACTTCCCTGACCTAGTTGGATGGGAAGCAAAGCCTGAAATGCCCCGCCTTAACGAAGGTCCAGCCGCAAGAGGAATGGATCTCCGCAGCTTGGTGGGAAACCCAACCGATGGCGACTACGAAGTATACGTCGAGTTCACGCTATTCAGCAAAGACGAAGCCAAAGAGCTCGGATCAATCACCACAGACACAGTGCCTCTTGGACCAGGAGAAACACTTGAACTGACCACGTACTTTGATGCGTCCGACCCGATGTGGCGTGCCTTCAGCGGCTCCCCCGAGTGGGTCGGCTTCGGCTATTACCAGTGGTTGCTCCGCAAGTACATTGGATTCGTAAGTTGCTACTATAAGGACAGCGTCATGACCGATTTCGAGAAAGGAAACGTGGCGAAGTACATCAGTTTCAACGTGGTTCCAATGTACCATGACATCGGCATACTTGACGTTACAGCGTCACCCACAGAAGTTCCGTCAGGCGGCATCATAGAAATCATCGTAGACGTGACAAACAGAGGCGACTTGGACGAAAGTGTCGACTTGAACCTTGACTACGTTGGCATTGGAGGCGTCGGTGGCAACATCGGTACCACACCGGTGACTCTAGCACCTGGAGAAAACAAGACTCTGACATTCACTTGGGACACCACTGGTTTGGGTCCTGGACCATACCTAATAAAGACGAAACTGCCGATTCTACCGTACGAAAAGGCAGTTGGCGACAATGCCTTCGACATCAAAATCAAAATTGTCTAAAAGACCTAGAAAAACCTAATCCTCCCTTCTTTTTTCTATAAATCTCGGAAGGTCGAGAGCAAAAATGAATCGTAAACTCATCCTCAGCATGAGGACGTCAATCTTCTTGACTATGGCAATAATGCTAACATTCTCATCTAGCCGTGCGGTTGAGTGGTCTGGCGATCATAGACTGACCACAGATAGCGACGTTGACTGGTGGCCCTCCATCACCGCCACAACTGACGGAGAGATATGGGTCGCTTGGCGCTCAGACAGGATAGGCAACGATGAGATCTTCTACAGATATCTTGATGGTTTGGGATGGTCCCCAGACACTAGGTTAACTTGGGAAGACCATACTGATAACCATCCATCTATTCTGGCAACTAGTGACGGCAAAATCTGGGTTGTGTGGGATTCAGACAGAAACGAGAATGATCAGAATATATATTACAAGGTCTTTGACGGTTCCGAATGGTCCCCAGATATACAGCTCACCACAGACGTTTCATCAGACGCTTACCCGTCCATTATGCAAACCAGTGATGGCAAAATTTGGGTGATTTGGGCCTCACCTAGAACAGGTGACTCCGAAATCTTCTGCAAAATCTTCAACGGGACCTCTTGGTCTAATGCCACGCAATTGACCACTGATACAGCCGCGCAAGATTGGGATCCAGCGATTATGCAGGCTGCAGACGGCTTGATTTGGGTTGTGTATACAAAGACCACCGGGACGAAAAACGACGACATATATTTCAAGGTCTTTGACGGCTCAGAATGGTCCAACGACTGGCAGATGACATTTGACGAGAACTTTGACTCCCATCCTTCAATACTGCAATCCATTGATGGCAGGATTTGGATTGTATGGAACTCAGACAGAGATGACAACGACAACATATACTACAAGGTATTCGATGGAATCTGGTCTCCTGAAACAAAGCTAACAACCCATTCTTCAGATGATGTGGTGCCTTCTATTGCACAAGCAACTGACCAGACTATCTGGGTGGTGTGGGGCACTTTGAGGGGTGCTCCACTCAATTTTGACATTTACTACAAGTTAAACTTTCATGACGTAGCCATAACAGACGTCACAACACCCGAGACTCTAGTAATGCGAGGAGAAACGCTTTCTATCGAAGTCACTGCTGTGAACCTAGGGACAGAGAACGAAACCTTCGAAGTCCAATGCTATGCCAATTCCACCCATGTGGGATCTGACACAATCTCGCTAACTCCAAGACAATCCGATCTACTGAACATCCAATGGAATACGACAGGGGCAACTCCTGGCGTCTACATCATAAGCGCCACGGCGGTTGCTGTTCCAGGAGAGGGAAAGCTCCACGACAACTCGCTAACAGACGGTTCAGTTGAAGTCAGAATATGGGGTGACATATGTGGAACCTACGAAGTGGCGCCTGGCATATGGGAGACACTACCGATCCCTGACGGAGGCGTATTCAGCAACGACTTCTTAACCGCCGTAGGCCAATTTGGCACAGGCTATCCTACTTGGCATCCTGTTTGGGGTCCTGCCTGCGACGTATACAAAGACAATGTGATAGACATAGACGATCTCATGATAATTGCCATTCACTACGGAGAGACATGATCCCAGCATCAAACCTCGAGCTCTGGAAAACTAGATTCCACCTTTAAAATGCAGACAATGCAAAAGGACGATAGTTTCATAAACACCTTCCACAATTACTCTAGCTATAACAATGGAAGGTTAAGCAAAATGCAGAAAAGAAACCTACGATGGATGCTCCTAACCACCGTAATCATAGTATTCCTAGCAACGATAGGACTCGGAATGTCCTCACCTGACACCACGATCGCCGTCGATCCTCAAGAAGTAAATGATCTGGAACCCG
>JASFPO010000021.1:0-22293 GCA_050115935.1 Candidatus Bathyarchaeota archaeon
GTGGGCTGAACACATCTATGATTACTGCAGGTCTTTCACTGGTTGCCTCGAATTTATGGCTCTCGTGTGGTGGGATCAGAAAAGCGGTTCCAGCTTCGATTTCAATAGATTCACTCCCAGAGAAGAGAATTCCTTTTCCTTCCATGAGATAACCAATTTGCTCATGCGGATGGCTGTGAGGTGTAGTTGGGATGCCTGGCTCAACGGTGAGTATCATCATCATAAGATTGTCACTTGACTGAAGAATCACTCCATGTCTTCCTTTTACGGTCTCGAGTTTTGGGGCTTCTTCAAGTCTAACGATTTTCATTTTAATCAACACGGAAGTTAGTCAATTGCTTGAATTAAAGCTTCTTTAACGTTTGAAACACTAATCTGATGTGCGCTCAACCTTCCTGTCTTAATGGAGAACCAACGAAACGCATAAATCAAAAGTTCTCATTGTAGAATCTAAGGTCGGGCGATAGCTCAGCTTGGTAGAGCTTCCGAATCAGTCTGGAATCAAGCCTAGACTTGTGGAGACGCTGTAGGCGTCTGCCTGCCTGGTGGATGTCAATTCAGCTACCAAGCGCACAACAGAAACCGGAGTGTCGCAGGTTCAAATCCTGCTCGCCCGACCATACATTTTGAATCCTTATTGGAATTTCATAATGTTTATTCATCTCAGAAAAGAAAACCAGTCTATTGAGGGCTTATGATAGTCTGTCATCATAATTTCAGGAGAGCACTGATTGAGGCAGTTGACAGTGGATTGCAGTCTTTTGGCGAGTCTCCTAGAAGTGCTATCTACTTTCATCTGGAGAGAAACCTTAAGCTCAGAAGGGAAGAGATTCCAGAGAAAGTTAAGAGCTTTCATGAAGGATTAGAGAACATCTTTGGATCTGGTTCAAGGGCTGTTGAAACGATTATCGTGAGAGACCTGTATACAAAGCTTGGTTTAGAATTTGAAGAGAGGATTGATTTTAAGTTTCAAGACTACGTGAGGCAGGCCTTGAAACAGTTTGAGAAAGAAGATGTGCCCCGAAGAAAACGAGGAAAGAAGAAACCTAGTCTAAGAGCTTAGTTTACTTGCTCCGCTAAGCATGGGATATGGACTCCTCCCTCTCTGTCTTATAGAATTTTCTTCGAAATTAGTGATTCATAATCCTTTTTACATCCATCTCTCTAACATCTGTACTTTTACCTCAAGGTGATGAACATGGTTGAATGCCCTGAGTGCGGTGAGCCTTTAGCTAAGTCCAAGAGCCGAAGATACTATTGCGAAAATGAACGGTGCTTCGTAATTTATGTGCAACGCCCACATCATCCAGCTGTTATGAAAATAATCCGCAAAACGTTGCCTAAAGAAGATGGAGAAAAGGCTGCACCCTAGTTTCCACAAGTCATAAGAACCTCCATTGAAGACATAATGACGGTGCAACATGAAAGAACTGAAGCCTTTAGATAGCAAGATTCTGTTTGAGTTGTTGAGAAACGCTCGGGTAAGCGATAGGAAGTTAGCAAAGATTCTTGGAGTTTCTCAGGCTACAGTTTCTAGAAGAAGGGCAACACTGGAAAAGGAAGCAATCGAAGGATATACAGCCATTCCAAAATGGGACAAACTGGGCTACGAAATACTCAGTCTTGCACTTGTCAAGACTAGGCCAGTCTTCTCCTCGAAGGAGAAGTATGAGGCAGTCAGAAAACGAGGGATTGGGTGGCTGATGAATCAATCAAACGTCATCATGGGTGGGGCATGTGAAGGAATGGGATTCAGCTCTTTTGTTATCTCGCTTCACAAGAGCTATGCAGACTACAACGAGTTCATACGTAAGATCAGGCTTGACATGGGAGAACTCATAGATGACCTTCAGACAATTATCATAAACCTTAGTGCAACAGAACGCATAAAGCCTCTCCATCTGAAATACCTAGCAAGAGAGAAACTAGACGAATAAAATCCGCACACGCTACAGAGCGTATTTGTGGTTCCCGTTATCACAGGTCGCCTCACACAATACGCTACGCTTTCCCCTTGATTTTTTCACAACGAATAGCAGGTTCATGAATTACGAGTCAACTTTTAGCTTGAGGTTTGAATTGATGCATCATTGACGCTTATCAGAATCAGATTTGTGAGCAAGACATATAGCGTCTCTTGATGGTATCGATACTCTCCTATCCGCTTGACCTCGTCATCTTTCCTATGGGGATGCCTTCACTGAGCGTTAAGATGGAAGCACTCACAATCGTTCCGTCTCTTATCCTAGCTCTTTTCAGCATCTATCTCAGCTTCTTCTCGCTCGTTACAAGTGACCCAGCCACGAAGAAATTGACGATATTTCTCTCACTCAGTCTCTTCTTAGGTGCAGTGGTCTTCGGGATATTCTGGTTTGCTTACTGGATATCATCTAAAAAACTCAGCCATCTGGAAACATAATGCGCGCAGTTTGAAAAGGAGATATGCCCCGAAGAAAACGAGTAAAGAAGAAACCTAACCTAAGAGCCTAGTTTACCTACTCTGCTAAGCATGGAATCTTATAATCTGTAAGCAAAAGAGTTAGAAGAGAAAACTTCTGTTCTATTGCTACAAGGGTTGCTGAGCAAATGGGAGAAGTTGACACGATCTTGAACAAAGCCAAAAAGGAGGGCAGAAAATACCTGCTGGAACCAGAAGCCAAAACAATCTGTATAAAATATGGAATTCCAGTTACGAAATTCAAAGTAGCCAAGAACGAGAAAGAAGCCATCCAATATGCCAAAGAGATCGGCTTTCCCGTTGTTCTAAAGATTGTCTCTCCCAACGTCATCCACAAATTCGACGTTGGAGGAGTCATTCTCAGCCTTAATAGCAAAGCAGAAGTGAGAACAGCCTACAATAAAATCTTGAAAAACGTGAAAAAACACAACCCTGAAACAGAAATTTCAGGTGTACTCGTGCAAGAGATGGCTCCTCAATCAACCGAGATCATCATAGGTGCAACGAAAGACCCTCAGTTCGGACCCACCTTAATGTTCGGACTTGGCGGAATCTTCGTTGAAGTGTTGAAAGATGTTACTTTCAGAATCGCTCCAATTTCAGAGTTTGACGCGAGAGAAATGATTACCGAGGTAAAAGCCAGCCCAATTCTGAAAGGCTACAGAGGTCAGCCGCCAGCAGACATAGATGCTATAGTGCAAATCTTGCTGAACACATCAAAACTAGTGATGAAACACAAGGAAATCAAGGAACTCGACTTCAATCCAATAATGGTCTACGAAAAGGGAGCCAAAACGGTTGATGCAAGAATCATACTGGAATAACACACACATGAAATCTTCCTTAGCAACACTCTGAAAGCGCTTGCAATGGACTAAACCTGAAGATGGAGGAAGAGAAAATGCCCGAATCCATCCAAAAGAAAATTGAGGAGCTAAATCTCGAACTTGCACCCATAAAAAACGAACGGGACAAACTAAACAGTGAAGCAACAGAATGGGCCAAAAAGAGAAATGATGTTCATGAACAAATCAGAAAACTGAGAACCGAGGCCGATGGCATAAAGGAAAAACGAGATGAATTAAACCAAAAAGTCAAAGAACTCAAAAGTCTGCGAGAACAAGCGAAAACAAAGCGCAAAGAAAAACATGATCAAATTTCAAAGCTAAGGGAAAAGATGAAGACTCTTCTCGAGAAAAAACCATCTCCGAATCTACACGCCATACAAGAGGAGATTGAAAATATAGAATGGAAAATTCAAACCACGTCACTTCCAGTTAAGGAAGAGGAAGAACTAATAAACAAGGTGAAACACCTCGAAACTCAACGAAACATTCTCAAACGACTGCAAGAATTGAAGAATACTCTGATTGAACTGCAAACTGAAGGAAGAGCACTCGCAACCAAAGCTAAGGTTCACCATGAAAAGCTTTCAGAGCTTGCCGAACAAAGTCAGAAACTCCATGAACGAAGACTAGAAATCCTACAACACGTTCGAAATCTAAAAGTTGAAGCTGACAGTGCTCATCAGAAATATGTGGAACATCGCAAAAAAACTGATGGACTTCACCAAAGATATATAGAACTGCTGCAGAAAATTACCGAACTAAAGCAGAAACAGCGAAGAGTGGACGAGAAAAAGCAGGAAAATCGTCAGAAGCAACTCCTTGAAGATACCCGCAAAAAAACCTTAGAAAAGATTAAACGAGGAGAAAAGCTAACTTGGGAGGAGTTTAAACTTCTAGCAGAGCAAGAAGACAGCAGCGAAAAAGGCTCTTGAGGAGAAGTTTAAAGAAGAACAATTCATAAAATTAAAGTTGAAGTGACCGTTTACAACTAAAGGAGACAATTATGGAAGCCACAGGAAAGGTGGAACGAACTCTAGTCCTCTGCGTCGACAGAGACGACGACCTAGGCGTTAAGGCAGAAGTGGAAACACCAGTCGTTGGCAGAAAGGAAAACATAAATGCAGCCGTCAACCTCGCATTGCGCGACCCAGAAGAGCCAGACTCCAACGCCATCTTTGAAGCTGTGCGAATTCTTGACCGACTAACCGAAACTGTTGGAGCGGAAGGAGAAAGATTCCAAGTTGCAACTATCGCCGGTTCTGAACTTGGAGGAGTAGGGGCAGACAGGAAGCTAGTATCCGAGTTTAACGCGGTGCTTAAGACCTTTCCAGCCACCGACATTGTTTTGGTTGTAGACGGGTTCACTGACGAGGCGATCTTGCCCCTTATTCAGTCTCGGGTTCAAGTCACCTCAGTCCGGAGAATCACGGTTAGACACAGCCAGTCAATTGAAGAAACCGCTTGGATTTTTTCCAGATATCTAAAAATGCTTATCGAAAACCCACGTTACTCAAGAATGGCACTCGGTTTGCCTGGGATTCTTCTCATTGTTATCGGGATTTTAACCGCTTTTAATATGTTGGGAAGCACGTGGATAGCTTTCCTTCTTGTCCTTGGCTTTTTCCTTGCCATAAAAGGTTTTGGACTTGACCGAACTGCTCGAAATTTCTATGTATGGGTTAGAGAGTATTCGCCACCTCCATTTCCAGTTCAGATAGCTGGCTTCTCCGCTGTTGGAGGAGTTCTTCTAGTTGGGCTTGGTTTTTATCTAGGCTTGATTGGAGTATCCGATTATGTTTCGAGCTTAACCAACCCACCGTTGATTCTGAGTGAGTGGGTGGGCTTGCTTCCAAAGCTCATAGGAGAGTTTCTTTTAGCTTCGGCAACGGTTATGGTAATAGGCATATGTATACTGCTTTCAGGTAGAGCCATTCGCTGGTTTTTTGAGCGAGACAATCGGTTGTGGCGTACTATAGTTATTGTGGTTGTGGTCGCTTGGTCGTCGCAGGTCTTCTATGGAGCTTCTCGAATCTTAATCAACCCAGAACTGGGCTACGGACAAATGGTCTTCACAATTGTTGTTAGTATAATCTGGTCTGTTTTTGCCGTCTTGGTTACTTCTTTGCTTCATAGGAAATATGCTGGTCTCTTCATGGAGAAAGAGGAGACAGGGGAGATAGGGGAGAAAGAGGAGAAAATTGAGGAAGGTTGAAACAGCAGTAATAGGTGGAACTGGCCTAGAATCTCTATTGACCAGCGGGAAACAAATCAGAGTCGGAACACCTCACGGTCTTGCACCCCCAATATCAGTTGGTGAAGTAGATGGAAAATCCGTCGCATTTTTGCCTCGCCACGGTCTGCATCATTTAGTTCCTCCGCACAAAGTGAATTATCATGCAAATGTTTACGCCCTATACAAACTTGGAGCCAAGCGGATCATTGCTACAAACGCGGTTGGCGCAGTAAATCGACGCTTAGAAGTTGGAGGCTTTGTTGTGCCTCATGATTTCATTGATTTCACTAAGCTTCGACAACCTACTTATCACAATGATGCTCCAGTTACTCACATTGATGTTTCTGAGCCATATTGCCCTGAAATGCGCTCTTTGTTGATCAAAATCGCAAAGAAGCATGGAGTGAAGGTTCCAGCCAAAGCTGTTCTAGTCTGTACTGAAGGTCCTCGTTATGAAACTCCAGCAGAGATTGAAATGTTCAGACGAATGGGTTGCGATGTGGTTGGAATGACAGGTATACCTGAGGCTGTGTTGGCGCGAGAGCTGGAAATGTGTTATTCAACTCTTTGCTTTGTCACAAACATGGCTGCAGGAATCCAGAAAAGACTTACAGCTGATGAGATAGCTGTCATAGCCCGAAAAAGGAAGCCCATTATTCAGCAAGTTTTAAGAGAGACCATTGAGCACTTACCAGCGAAACGACGATGTCCATGTGCTAATGCACTCAAGGATGCAAGACTACGGGGTTAAGAATGTTAAAGACTCTGCTTTCAGTCACTGGCGTTTACAAAATGTATGAAAAGTGGCTTCGCTATCAAGTGAAAACTGGAGACGGGGTGCCTGAACACATCGCCATTATACTTGATGGAAATCGCCGATGGGCGTCTGAGAAGGCACTAAACCCTTGGGTTGGGCATCATTTTGGAGCGGAAAAGATTAGAAACTTGCTCGATTGGTGTTTGGATATAAAGGTGAAATCCATCACGCTCTATGCTTTTTCCACAGAGAACTTTCAGCGCTCTACGCCTGAGGTTCAGGAGATTATGAAGATAGCAGAAGAGAAATTGCATGAAGTTCTAACTGATGAGCGCATTCACAAGAACAAAGTTCGAGTCAAAGTTATTGGCAGACGCAATCTCTTGAATCCAAGTCTTCAACAGTTGATAACGGAAGTGGAAACCGCCACAAGAAATTACAGCGAGCATTTTCTAAACATTGCCCTAGCTTACGGCGGAAGAGCTGAAATAGTAGACGCTGCCAAAAAAATTGCACAAAAAATAGAGAACGGCGAGTTAAGCCCCGACGTAATAAACGAACAAGTGTTTGAGAACCACTTGTACACGGCTCACTTGCCCAAGCAAGACCCCGATCTTATCATAAGAACATCGGGAGAAGAACGTCTCAGCGGCTTTCTACTATGGCAAAGCGCCTACAGCGAACTCTGCTTCCTAGATGTATATTGGCCTGACTTTCGACTCATCGACTTACTCAGGGCTGTTCGAACTTATCAGAAAAGAAGAAGAAGGTTCGGCGGCTAAGGTCAACCTAGGCTCTCTTCTTGGCGCTAACGATGGAGACAACGTCTCCATCTTTGAGCACGTGGTTTTCCCCAATTCTCTTTTTTTCGCGTGCTTCAACTGCATAGATGAAGCTTTCACCCAGTTCGGTGTGAATTATGTAGGCGAGTTGACGTGCAGTTGTGCCGTATGGAACCAAGTAGGCGTCTGGGAGCACTCGACCCTGATGGTCAGATAGACGTTCAATGTCTTCAACTGGATAAACAACTATCATATTTAGGAGTTGGAAGAATGCCATATTTATGGCATTTTGGACGCCTGAAGACCCGAACTTTTGCAGAATCTTTTCTTTCAAGACCTGTAGTGCTTTGCTTTGGGCTTCAGTCAGCTTGGTGGGCTCTAACATGTTGAAGTTGCAGTCCCCAGGCCTGTAATCAATCAGATTTTTCTCTGCTGCTCTTCTTAGTGCTAGCTCAGCTTCTGCGCAGCAAGGAATGACAATGTAATCTAGATTTTTCAGTCGTTCAACATTCTCTTCTGCAGGCTCAAGGTCAATCTTGTTTGCCGCAATGAGCATAGGCTTCGCAATGCTTCTTAACATATCGAGGAATTTGACAAGGTCTTCGTCGCTCCAAGAAGTTGGCTTCTCTACGTTTAGCTCTGTCCTTCTCATAGCCTCAAAGATGTGGCTTCTTTTTATGGCTAATCCGCTTAGGCGTTCTTCAAGCTGAGAGAGCAAGTCCTTTGCGCCTGATTCAGCTGTTCGAGCCAGTCTTGACCAATCCCGTTTTAGTATTTGAACAAGCCACATGGTAATTTCAGTTTCCAAGAATCGGACGTCTTCAATTGGGTCGTGAGCACCTAGCTTACCGAGTCTTCCTTCAGAATCTGTTGCGCCCGAAGCGTCTATAATGTTGATGAGAGCGTCTGCCTTGCGTATTTCGTCTAGAAATTGATTGCCCAAGCCTCTTCCTTGCCAAGCACCTGGTACAAGTCCTGCGCAGTCAATTAGCTCGACTGGAATTAGTCGTAAGCCGTTGAGACAGAGAGAATTTACCGGGCTGTCCTTCACGTTGAACTCTTTGCATGCACAGGGAGATCTAACATACGCGATTCCTCGATTAGGCTTGATTGTTGTGAACGGGTAACTGCCAATTTCGACTGGCGCCAGTGTTGCAGCTGAGAAAAAGGTGGATTTGCCAGTGTTTGGCTTGCCAACTAACCCTAGCAATTTTGAGTGTGATTGAGACAATTTATTTTCACTTCACTGGAGATTGATTCCTTCACGAGCATTCTTAAGAGAATACGGTTTATCCTCTCTCTACGGTACAAGTTTCCTCAGAGTAGATTAGTCTGAAGGAAATTTAAGAACTCCTCTTCCGCTTGTCTGAAGACCGCGTGATCAAAACTGTGAAAGATTTTCTTAGATGGTGTGAGAGGCAAAATGGAATGACGTAGGTGTCAATGTTCATCAGGGGATGGGGGTTTCGTCGTGTGAGAGAGAAAGGAGACATGAAGTAAAAGATTGTTTTCTCATCAACCCCCAAGATGTCTCTGGTGACAGAGGAATATAGTTCTACTGTTTAGAACAACTGGTTCAGGTGAATTAGATTCTCAGGCGCCTAACTATCATCTTTATGCTATCTTCGTCTTGAAGAGCCTTCTCCAAAATTGCGCTGGCTAACTCTTGAATCTTCAACTCGTTGAATGCTGCCAACGCTTTAAGTTTTCCATGTAGATCTTTCCGCACAAGAACACTACGATAAGTCTGGTTAGATCTCATTTAGATTCTCCAGATTTTGTATCGAAATGGACTTCCAGTCCTACTTCTTAGCACGTACAAGTAATCTGCCACGTTTCAAGCCTCAGCTTTCATCTCTAAAAAAGAAAGAAATAAAGCTTTTTGACGAAAAGAAGCCATCTATAGCCGTTTACTTTGATATAACGGTCAAAAATTAGCTGTTAGAAATGATGGTCATCTTCTGCCAGATTCATAAGTAAGGCGCAGGGTTTCCAGATATTGCTTGCCTGCTTCTGCGATTCTGTAAACACCTTTCTCGATTTTCATGATGAAGTTCCTATTTAGCAAATAGCGCATTCTGCTGCGAAAACGACTTGAAGTAGCATACCGATAACATGTTCCTAGTGCTTTCTTTTCCAAATCCGTCCAGTGAACACCTTCACTGGATTTCGTGAGCAATGCCAAAATTGTTTTATCCATTAATTCTTGTTGTTCTCGTCTTGTCAACTTGGGTTGTTTTGGTTTCAGTGCAACGTCACCTCAACTGGCTTTTGTGTGCTTCTATACGACGGCGTATGATAGCTACATGTCATAATAACATTCACGTCGTCTTCAGTGTAAAGCTGCAAAGCCTGAGTATCCGGTGTGTAAGGCTCCATCTTTCTGCTACAAAGTGGACAGTACATCCAACAATCGCACACAGCGATATCTGCAGGGCGCGGCCTGACATAATTTCTCCTGAGGAGTTTCGGGATATCTTGATTGACTTGGGGTTGTCGGTAGAGAGGCGAAAGGCGACAATGTCTATAACTCCAACGCAAACGCACCCTCCGCAGGTTCCCGCAGCTCCTGAATCTGGACAGTCTGTTGTGTCTGCGCAGAAGAAGCTTGAAGTGATTCCTAGGACGGTGGAGGGTTCCCGTTTTTTATTGAAAGAGAGTCCTGATTGGTGTGCTGATGCTGGGGGGCATTGGATTACTCATGAGGGTAAGCATCTGTGTGTTGATATTAAGGATTATCAGAAAGTGCCTAAGGAGATTCGTGATGAAGTCGCTCAAGGAGAAAAGGACTATCGGAAAGTTTCAGCTAAACGTGTGAAAGCGGCGGAGTATCGCAAACGGAAGAAATTGGCGCATGAATTAACGAGTGCTTGGAGTCATAGACCTAAAGATCGTGCGCATCTTGAAAGGCATCTTCAAAGATACAAAAGTGAACACTTAGAAAGAGTAAAGCTGGAATTCGATCAGAGACTACGAGGAAGTCTTAGGCCAGCCGAATATGATTCCGATTCGGAAAAGATTTTCGTGAATCCTGAGAACGCATATGGAAAGTTTAACATAGATTTATGGCTAGACCATGAGATGGGCCATCACGTTGCCAAAGTGACGGAAGGCACTGTTCACCCTGCTTGGACTCGCAAATATTTGACGGGTGAAAATAGGTTAAAATTCGAAGGATTTCTCGGTAGTTATGCCGTTGAAGGAGGTCCAGCAGAATTGTATGCTGAAGCGTGGTGGAAATTGATGCTGAAGCCGAACAAAGTTAAGCAGCGAATGAAGAAAGACAAGGTCATAAAGGAGTTTTATACTACTCTACAAGAACGATCTGGCTATTCAATGAGCGAAATAGGAAAACGTCGGAAAAGAGGAGGAGAGTAGAAGAATGGATGAAAGGAGAATCAAGCAGTTGGAAAAGCAGATTGAAGATTTGGAGCAGCAGTTGGCTGCGTTGAAGGCGCCGCCTGCTCCTGAGAAGGATATGATACCTATTGATGTAGATGAGAAGAGGAATCTTGTTCTTGCTAGACGTTATGTTGGCTCAAAGATTGAGCTCCATATAAGAAAGGCGGAAGGCGGCTGGAAGCCTGTCTTCGAATACTTGCTTGCCCGTAAACGAATTGATGATAAGATTGAATCACTCGCGAGCCAACTGCCTGATGCGGTAGAAATTGTGCCGGCAGAAGACGTAGATGAAGACGATTAAACAGCAATATGATCATGCCATGACAACTCGCAAGGCGGATAGGAGGTGAGAAGCCAAACATGTTGAATGCCATAGTTGCCTGGCTCGTTTACGCCATCTGGGGCTCAACCAGCGCTTTTCTTCAAGGAGAAAAGTTTAACCCATACAAGCTCGCGCGAAGCCTCCTGTGGGCACTAATCGTCGCCGTTACATCGCTAATTACTGGATTACCCCCACAGCTGACCATTGAGCAGTTTGACAACTTCATCGTTCAGATACTCGGTCTGGTGATGAATCAAGGTTGGGCAATATCACTGATCTGGTTCTTCGACAGACTCTACAATGTAATAACCGCTGTGAGAACACGCCTCGCCACATGGTTCGCACAGGCACAGCAAGCCACCTAACTCTCCTTATAAGCTGTGAAATCCTATGAATCCTTACCTTCTAGGAGTAGAAAACTTGGGAATGAAAGATGGATGAAGAAATAGTCAAGCAGCTAGAAAAACGAATTGAGGACTTAGAGAAGCAGTTAGCTACGTTGGAGGCGCCACCGGTTCCTGAGCCTGATTTGACATCCACTATTGTGGTCGAAGAGAGAAATGTTGTTCCGTTTTCTTTCTGACATGGCAACAATCATCCTTAAGACACTAACAGATGCGCTGAAAAGAGAACCAAAATGTAAAATTTTTAGTACTTGAATTAGAAATAACACCCTAAGCTCAGAATGCCGAAACAGGTGCACACAATGAGAATAAGACGAGACGTACAAGCAGTGATCTTCCACAAATCCAACAGAGACGAAAAATTCCTACTTGTGAAAAAACTAGACTTCTCCGCTCGCAGATACCGCTGGAGACTCCTCAAAGGCGGAGTCAAAACCGGAGAAACCGAAATCGAAGCTCTCAAGCGAGAAATCTTCGAAGAAGTCGGCTTAGAAAACATAGAAGTTCTCCAAAAAGCCCACAGCTACCAATTCACCTTCAGAAACACAAAACATCTAGTATCCACCTACAAAGTGAGAGCGAACCTAAATGAACGCATCAAACTTCAAATAAGCGAGATCGCCGGCTACATCTGGGTTCCAAAAGAAAAGGCAATCAAAATGGTACATTGGAGAAACGAGAAAAAGGCATTAGCAGCTAAAAGCAGGGGTCTCAAGGAAACTTAGGCTTAATGGCTTTGGTCGAACAAGCATCCACACATTTTAAGCAGTAAATGCACTCCGAATGAGTAAACTTCTCCCAAGGCAAATCAAGAATCGGAACCAAAGTAGGACAAACCTGCACGCAATCCCGGCAACCAGCCTTCGTGCATCTAACCGGCTCCCTTCTCAACCCAAGAAAACTAAACTTGCTGAACAGAGCAGAAAAAGCCCCCTGCGGACACAGATAACGACACCAACCACGAGGCACATAAACCGCCAGACCTATTATCAACCCCATAATTATGAGCCTAACCAAGAGTAGCGGCTGCAACGATGAAACTGCGGCACCAATACTAGCATAAGCCTCATCTGCCGGGCTTTCAAGTAACTGAGGAATCCCATAGCGAATCTCCAACGCAATTCTCGGCACCACAGCAAAGAGAGTGTCAGCCGGACTTACCGCATTGAAAGGCGCCTTGGCAAAAACACCCAAAGCCTCCTTGTAGCTTTCACCTATCCCCGCAACCAGAGAAACTGCCAAGGTTCCGCTCACAAACAAGACAACTGCCAAAATCACGTATTTGACCTTCACCAAGTCACCATGCGTTCGAGGCGAAACCTCTGTGTGTCGCCTTTTCACATAAACCAGCAAATCCTGAACAAAACCAAAAGGACAAGCCCAGCCACAGAGAGCCCTACCCAAAAATATCGCCGCAACAAAGACAGAAGCCAAAGCAAACCAAGGAAAAGTAACCTCAAAGAGAAAAAGCTGCAACGCACCCAAAGCGTCTCCAACAGTCTTAGAAGGAGTACCCAACAACCCAATAATCGGAAGAAGAACCGGCCACGGCGCCAAACCGAAAACAACAGCGTTAAACAACGCGAAGAAACCAAGCTGCACAATCTTTCTCAGCGTCTCAATTCTGAAAATCAGACTCTTAACACGAGTTGCTGTGCCCGATTTTTGCTTTTTTTCCAACATACAACCCTCGGGAATCCCAAGGTTAATAGCTACGTTTGGTTACGATTCTCAACATTGTGGCTTTTTAACGTGAAGGTTTAAGTGCCATAAAAAGCTATCCGTTATGTACAGTGGCTGGATGAACACACTCGGACAGACTGAACTACATATGATGGACCCGCGCAGGCGTCGACAGCCACATGAAACTAATGAACACGCTTCCTACAAAGATAAGAGGCACCTCAGGTGTTGCAACTTGCCAACTTCGATCTCCACAAAACTTCCACAGTTACTAAAAAATCAAAAATACCATCTGGTCAAGTCGCACTCAGCAGTTAAGCGTTGCCGATGGCTGTACGAATCACTCGTTCACAATCGTCCATGCTACAAACAACAGTTCTATGGCATCAAGAGCCATCAATGCATTCAGATGACACCTACGGTGCTCTACTGCAACATGAGATGCATCTTTTGCTGGCGAATCCAAAGCGGAGACACAAGAATCAAATGGAATGAAACAGGCTTAAGCAAATGGGAAGACCCTGAAGACATCGTTGAAGAATGCATTAAAGCACAGCTAGACATCTTAAGCGGATACAAGGGAAATCCAAAGGCTGACAGGAAAAAGCACCGCGAAGCTTTGACACCAAAGCACGCAGCCATAAGCTTAGCTGGCGAACCCACACTATATCCACATCTCGGCGAATTAATTTCAAGCTTTCACAAACACAAGTTCACCACGTTTCTTGTCTCAAATGGAACTCGTCCCGAAGCCTTAACCCAACTGAACACTGAACCCACACAACTCTATATATCCCTCTGCGCCTACGACAAGAAAACCTTCGTCAAAACCTGTCGACCCCAAGTTCCCAAAGCTTGGCAAAAACTCAACGAAACTCTATCCTTGCTACCAAGCTTCAAGTGCCCAACCGTAATCAGGATGACTCTAGTGCGCCACCTGAATCTCAGCCACCCTGAACGATATGCAAAACTCCTTGAGAAAGCAAACCCCACGTATATAGAACCTAAAGCCTACATGCACGTAGGACATTCACAATTACGGTTGAACTTCAGAAACATGCCGAATCACAAAGAGATTCAAGAATTTGCCACTGAGCTAGCAAAAGAAACCGAATATAAACTATTAATGGAAGCACCAGAAAGTCGTGTGGTTCTGCTAAGTAGCTTAGAAAAGCCTATCAAATTGGCTTGAAGATTCACCTTCAGTCCTTCTAAAAGCAAGCAGCCAACTCTCTACAAACTGTCACTATTGCAGAAGTCTTTTATACCCCTCCTCTTTTGATCTTGCCTAGCAAACACGAGGACGCTCTGAACAAGATAAGCGGGTCTTATTATGGTCAAAGACTTGAAAGCCTTTTACTCCAAAACTGCTCTCAATATGAAGCGCTCGGAAATCAGAGAGCTTCTCAAACTGGCCCGGCAGCCAAACACAATTTCTTTTGCAGGTGGCCTTCCTGACCCAGAGACTTTTCCAGTTAAAGATCTAGAAGACATCTCATGCCAAATCTTGCGAGAAAAAGGAGCCATCGCCCTTCAATATGGACCCACCGAAGGAGAGACCCCATTGCGAGAGGAGATCGCAAAATGGATGAGACGTGAAAAGCCCACAATGAAACTGGAGAACATCCTGATCACGGCTGGATCACAACAGGGATTAGACATCATCTCCAGAGTATTCTTGGACCCTAACGACATTGTAGTCATGGAACTACCCTCCTACATTGGTGGACTGCAGGCTTTCAACGCCTACAGAGCCAAAATGATGGGCGTGCCCCAAGATAATGAAGGCATGAGGATGGATCTACTAGAGAGCATGCTCGCCAGACTGGCAAGAAAGAACAGAAAGCCAAAATTCATCTATGTAGTCCCGGATTTCCAGAATCCTTCCGGGGTCACCATGACTTTGGAGAGACGAAAAAGACTTCTAGAACTGGCATATCAATACGAGGTTCCGATTCTTGAAGACAGCCCTTATCGAGACCTGCGCTTCGCAGGGGAAGCTGTTCCAGCAATCCACAGCTTAGACAGTCAAGACCAAGTCATCGTCTTAGGCACATTCTCCAAGCTTCTGTGCCCTGGTTTAAGGATTGCTTGGATAATGGCTCCGATCGAATGGATGGATCGAATGGTGGTGGCCAAACAAGGTATGGATCTGTGTTCTCCCACGTTCACACAACTAATAGTTGCTGAATATCTGAAGCGCGGACTGTTGCCAAAACAAATTGAGAGAATCCGAAAATTGTACGGCAGGAAGCTGAAGGTCATGCTACAGACGTTGAAAAAGTATATGCCTAAGGGTGTAAAATGGTCCAAGCCGAAAGGAGGCTTATTCTTATGGATCGAATTACCCGGGAAAATGAATACCAATGACCTATTTCCCAAAGCCATTGAAAACAAAGTGGCCTACGTAGTCGGCTCAGCCTTTCACTGCAACGGCAAGGGACAGAACACCATGAGGATCAATTTCTCGTATCCATCTGAACAACAGATAGTTGAAGGGATTCAGCGACTGGCTAATATGATCAAAGAGAACATGTAGAGCCAAGACATTTTCATCAAAGATATCTTCAAGTGTTCTGAAGAAACACTGTAGGTATATTGCTATACGCTCTTTATAGGTCAAATGGATTGGCAAAGCATATTAGACTCGAGTGAGCCAACATTCTCGAAACACACGGTGATAATGTGACGTTAAGATCCTTCATCAGTAAGATTCAGAAAGAACTAAAAACCAAGGAAGGAACCAAAGAAACAGTTCACAAAGACATGCGCAAGGCTATACGCCTATCAAAACAGGCAATTCTCTTGACACATCAGAAACGACTAAAGGACGCACGAAAACTACTCAATGAGGCAGATGAACTCTTCATGAAACTTCACAAAGTTGCGAAAATGCATCCAGGTCTCGTCTACACCGGAATTGTAGATGCTGCCATGCAAGAGTATGCTGAGGCTCAAACTCTTCTCGCTCTGGTCGAAAAAAACCATTTTATCTCACCTGAGACGTTGAACATTCCAGCTGTCCCATATGTTCTTGGGCTGGCCGATGTCATCGGAGAACTTCGACGTCAAGCTCTCGACGCTCTTCGTGCAGGTGACACGAAAGAAGCCGAACATTGCCTACAAGTGATGGAGCAGATTTATGTGCAACTAACGTCGATGAATGAAGCCTATATGCTGGTTCCTGGGCTTCGAAGAAAATGTGATGTAGCTCGCCGTATCATTGAAGCCACAAGAGGTGATGTCACAATAGAAGCGCGGAGAGATTCGCTGGAGCAATCGATTAGAAAGCTGGAGAAGACTTTGGGAAGAAGGAGGAAAGTTGGCGAATCCAGAAAGGCCTAAGCTAGAAAGGTCAGTTTGGTTCAACTCGAAGTTTTCTGTAGCCAAAGTCCATGAAATGCAGAAACGTTTAGCCAAGCGTGTAATACGCAAGGATAGGCTTCCAAAAGAGATTCGTTTTGTGGCTGGAGTAGACGTAGCATACATTGAGAGAGTATCTGTCGGAGTTGCAACAGCTCTTGATTGTGATTCACTTACACTTGTAGAATCCCAAGTTGTTCATGTAAAGACACAGTTTCCGTACATTCCAACCCTGTTGTCTTTAAGAGAGATTCCACCAACTCTTTCAGCTGTAAGGAAATTGGAAACTCAGCCTGATGTATTTCTTGTTGACGGACAAGGAATTGCCCACCCATGTCGGCTGGGATTTGCTAGTCATCTGGGTTTGATAATGGACAAGCCGACGATTGGAGTTGCAAAGAGCATACTCTGCGGAAAGGTCGAAAATATGACAGGCGAAGGATGGGCTCCGTTAATTGACAAAGGAGAAATAGTTGGCGCTGCCGTTGTCACTAAGCCCGGGCGAAAACCCTTGTATGTTAGCGTAGGCCACAAAGTTTCACTGGAAAGAGCCGTAGAGATTGTTAAACATTGCATAAAGACCCGCAGAATTCCCGAACCCATTTTGACCGCTCACAAAATAGCTGATGAAGAAAAAAGGAGAATACGAAAAGAAGGGAAAGAGGGTTCTGCTATCTGATGCAGTAAGGCGTTCTTGGTTAGAGAAGTGTTGGAAAATAGATATAAGGACCTTAAAGGCTATGGCTTTAACTCTCAAAGGGGATTTAAACTTGAACCCTCGGCTGAAAAAGGTTGTTAATAAGATTCAAGACAGGAGATTGCGAAAGAAAATCATCCAATTTATTGAGAACCCCACGATTGAAATTGAAGGAAAAATATATGAGGGCGTACCTCTGGAAACCGCGCCTGCTGGCTTATCTCATCATCACAGTTATCCAGGCGGGTATATTGAGCATGTAGTGGCGGTTGCAGAGATTGCCTCAACTCTATGTGATGTTGTGGAAAGGGTTTATCATGGCAAGGTTAATCGAGACCTTGTTTTGGCAGGAGTCCTTCTGCACGACATCTCCAAGCCATTAACCTACATGGAAAAGAAGGACGGAAGTTTTGGTGTGTCTCCTTTGGCTGAACGCCTCGATCACCTCACGCTTATTGTCTCTGAAATGGTTCGCAGGGATTTTCCTCTGCACTTAGTACACATTGTTTGCGCTCATCATGGTCATAGATATGGACCGATTGGACCGAGAACGACAGAAGCTTTGGTCTGTCACCTCGCTGACGTCACAGACTCCCGACTGAACGGCGAAGTCTTGCGCGCAGCCCAGTTCTTGGCAAGAGAAGCCACTGGCATGGAACTGCGCCAGATCACGGGCAAGGAAGCCTTCCAGATAGTTCACGCAAAAACTGTGAAGAGCTGGGAAGGAACAAAGAAGACAGTAGAACAGATAAAGCAGAAACGGTAGCAAAGTTTGGTTTCATGTTTTAGGAGTAGGTCTCACCAAAGCTGGTAATCCCTTAATACATTCACTACGTTAAGTGTGATTGATACCGACAAGTGCAAGCTTCGATTGAAAGCCTTTATAACTGTTCTTGGGATATATCTGTGTTTTCAGAGATAACCATGTTAGAGCGACAAGCGAATACTGCCAATCCGTCTGGTCTAATTGCGAAAGTGAGAGATTTCTTCGGATTGGAAAGAAACATACTCGTCTTATGCACCACAGGGATACTCCTTAACTTGGGACGTAACGTCTATGGCCCGTTTCTGCCGTTGTATTTTCAGAGTCTCGATGTCTCGTTCGCACTTCTTGGAGGAATCTTCTCCATTCTCGCAATTGCAAGTGCCTTCATCACGGTGCCAGGAGGTCACTTTGCCGATAGGTTCGGAAGAAAAAACATTACGGTCTTAGGTAGTGCAATGCTTGCGGTCTCGATTCTTCTGCTATACTGGATAGGTTGGTGGCCACTTGCAGTTGGGTGTCTTATAGTTGCGAGTTTCGGTGTTGACATCTATCGTCCTGCTACGTATGCCATGATAGTGGAAAGCGTGCCAGCCGATAGAAGAGCAACAGCCTTCAGCACAATGGGACTCATCGCTTTCTCAGGAGCTTTAATCGCTCCAATTCTAGGGGGCTATCTTTCATTAGGCGGAGACTACCGCATTCTTTTCCTTGTGGGTTCAGTCTTTCTGTTTTTGATGACCTTGTTTAGGCAGTTGTTTCTCAGGGAAACTAAAGCTCGGAAGAAGCCAAGTACTGATGCGGAAAAATCTGAGGAAGCCAAGGAATTGAGCTTTGCTGAGAAACTTCGGATGACTTGGAATTCCGGCATAAGTACTAGAGCTTATCTAATCTTTGGTGTTGCATCAGCTTTAGGTGGGACAATGGCTAATCCATATTTCGCCGCATTCTATAATCAGATTTTGATGCTGGACCAGTTGCAGCTAGGTTTGCTGACAACGGCTTCGTTGATAACAACGATGATTTTTCAGCTTCCAGGAGGCAAAGTGGCTGATAAGATCGGTCGAAAACCACTTTTTCTTCTCAGCATTATTAGTTCCCCTCTCACTCTCTTTGCCATAACTCAGGCAACAGATTTCATTCAGTTAGTAGCCATTCAACTCGTTTCAGGCGTCATAGGAGGCATAAGTATGGGCGCCTCAATTACATTGCCTACTGAACTGGTCTCAGAAGAGTATCGCGCTACTGCACTGGGTGTTTTTAACACAACGAGCCAACTGGCTGGTGCAATCGGTCCATCCATCGGTGGACTTTTCATCCTATACTATCCGTTTTTCACCTTTCCCAGACACATTTTTTATGTTACGATTCTCGCGCAAATTCCCAGTATTATACTCTTCGCTGCGTTTGTGAAGGAAACGCTAAAGACAAAACCTAAATCTGATTAATATGCTGCAAGGACGGGCACATTTCTTGTGACTTCTTCAAAACTAGGGAAGGGACCATGATTTGAGCTTCTCTTGTTTGTTTCCAATCACTTCTATTGATTGACATTATGTTGGCAACCTATCTGAGCGCGCAGGCTCACTATATCCATTGTGGAAATATTTTGGGATTCGTAAATATCGATATATTTTCTCTTCTCCACTTTTTCTACTGAGGATTGTAGAGATGGCAAGTAGGAAACTGCAATTTCGTTTCCATTTTCCACCTATCTATGGCATTTACGACACTGGTGACGGTTTGATCTATATTTTTGGCGAACAAGACGGCAAAATTGAAGATGTTCTGAGTCATGAAACGTTGCATTGGACTGTGCAAAAGGTGGCGGGAAAACAAGCAAGTTTGGGTTTAGATAATGTTCCGTCAAAACTGCTAAGAATATAGCCAAGCGATCTGTGCGTGTACATCTAGGTTATTCAAGTCTTTTTATTATGTGTTATACAAATAGCCAGTTTGGTTATTATTCGAGTTGAGAAGTGACGGTGCCTTTTCTGTGCGCGCGAAGCTTGTGCACAGCTTTGGTCAAAAGGCTATGGTACATTTGTTTCCTACTTACGTTTCAAGGTGATTTCTATTGTTGAAATCATTCTTGCTCTGCTCTCGCCTTCTCTCGGTGGCATTTCTTCTGTTCCTATGGTGATTTTTGCTACATTTAGGTCTTTTAGGAATCTGTGTCTCGCTATTTCTGCTGCGTCTACGGCTGTGTTAATTGATCGCCCTCTTGCTTTCACGGTAACTTCCGTTGCGTTGGATCCGGTGAAGCTTGTTATGATTGCCAACACATAGTCCATCGGAGGCTTTCTTCCCACGAATATTACGTTTGGCTCTTTCGATTGTTTGCTCATTTCCACTCTTTCCTTTAGATGCAGCTGTGAAACGTGGACTTACACTTAAGCATTACTACCATTCATGATGCAAGCAGACGCAGACGGCATGACTCTTGATGCTTGCGCGCGCTGAAGCGGGAATAAGAAACCTACGCTACAGAAAAGGGCTGGCTAAGAGGACTGAGAGCGAGACCAAAGTTTTGTTTCAGCAAAAAGATGAACTGCAGAATTCTGTAAAGGTCCTGCAAGACAGAAGACATTTTTTGGCTCAAGATGTCACTGATCTGAAGAAGGTGAGGGAGAAACTGAAAGGAACCATCAACGTGGATAAATTCCTGCTGCAAGGAGTCTTAGCTCAGGCATTGACAAACCTGAAACAGAAGAGGCCAGATCTTTTCACCCTAACGGGTCAAGACCAAATAGTTTCATTAGCTCGATTGTTCTTGGTTTTCACAACTCAGCAACTTTTTCCATTAACTCCGAAAAGCAGTGTTTCAATTATCATGTATGCACAGGACTTAACAGTTACCTCATTTTGGTTATATTGTAGGGGCAATTCGGACATTTGTAGAATGATCTTCTATGACCTTTTTGTCTCTTTTCCATCATTTCTGATCCACATCTAGGACACTTCATTTTCGCATTTCCTTCAGCGAAATTTCGTTAAGCCTTCCGTCTAGTTTGCGCGTGTTTTCTATACTCTTGAAGTTAGAAATTGAGATTTCGAGTATCATACTCTTTCAAGCAAGAATTGATTGCGAATTATATAATACTATGCAATTGCATTTATCTTATCATATTCTTGATTAGCTTGCGGTATTGCAGGAAGTTTCGGATTTCCCCATCTTGTTTACCCTCGCGATTCACTATTCTGGGTGAAAGCTTTCCTTGCGCATGCATGCAATGCCTTCTGATTTAGCACACTTAATTTAAATAACTCCCCTAACTTGATGGTGTCTTATGAGGAGGGTTCGAATGCCCAAAGTTGAAGCTTCGATCAGAATCGAAAACGTCGTGGCATCTGTCACGCTAAATCAAAGAGTTGACCTAAACGCAGTGGTGAAAGGTTATCCAGATGTTGAGTACCGTCCGGCCCAGTTTCCGGGACTCGTCTTCAGGCTAAAGAGACCCAAGACTGCTACCCTGATCTTCAATTCTGGAAAGATGGTTTGCACCGGAGCCAAGTCTGCGAAGGAAGCGAGAAGGGCAGTGACAAAAGTTGTAAAGGAACTGAAGAAAAGCGGCATAATCATCATTGGCAAACCCGAAATCAAAATAGTGAACATAGTTGCGTCAGTGAGTTTAGGAGGATTGATAGATCTTGAGAAGTCAGCCTACTCGCTTGGGAGAACCATGTATGAGCCGGAGCAATTTCCCGGTCTCATCTACCGAATGGATGAACCAAAGGTGGTGATCCTCCTCTTCGCCAGCGGGAAACTGGTTTGCACAGGCGCCAAAAAGGAAGGAGACGTCTATATCGCTGTTGGCAAACTTCATAAGAAACTCGAGGAAGAAGATCTAATATACTACGAGTAAATGTGGTTGAAATCCATGCGCGCGTGATACATGCATGCAAAATACATGTGTGAATAGGATAAGCAAATCAGATGCCTTCCCTATGATACTTAGTATGCTTGAGAAGTATTTGGTTTTCACTGGAAGACCTAATGCAGGTAAGAGCAGCATCATCAGAGAAATTGTAGGCTTAGATGTAGCAACTGGAAAGCATCCGGGAACAACACGAAACATATCGAAACATCCTTTAAACAGTGGCCTAGTTCTTGTAGATATGCCTGGTTTTGGCAGGATCATGGGTGTCTCTAGGCCCTTGGAGAATATGAGGAAGAATCGGATCATCAGTTTCTTAGAATCTAACGCTCAAGACATAGCCTTAGCTATCCACGTTCTCGACATATCCACGTTCCTAGAAATATCATGGCGTTTAGAAAAGAAGGGGATAATCTCGATAGATGTTGAGATGATCCAGTTTCTAGCTAAGACGTTACGTGAGTTTCCCTTGGTGGCGGCTAACAAAATAGATAAGACCGACAAGAAGGAAATAGATGCTAACCTAAAAGAGTTCATGCACAGGATCAGCAACGGACATATCTCAGCTGTTGCGGATAAAGTGTTCCCAGTGAGTGCAAAGACTGGAGAAGGATTAAGCGCCTTAAAGAGCGCGATTCACGAGAAGTTGGTAGCAAAGGGGTATAGAACGCCGTTTAAAGTGCGATGAATTCGAGCTTTATGC
>JASFPO010000022.1:0-21915 GCA_050115935.1 Candidatus Bathyarchaeota archaeon
AAAATGTAGCCCTCCCCTTATCCATTGGCGCCCAGTTACTAGCTGACGGTAAAACTAAGGTCGACAGCGGCTATCACTCTGCCTTCGAGGTTTATGATCCAGTTGAATTCTTTGGGCAGCTCAAAATGAGAGGCATACAAATCCATGAGAGAGTCCATGAATACCACACAGTTGTCTAATTCTCTCACTATTGGAATCAATACAGAACATATGTGGAAATGAGTATGTTAAATCGTGTAATCGATGAGATAGGTGATATTTCAGGTTGGACAGTTCTCGATATGGGAAGCGGGCCATGCGCCATGGTTGCTTGTCTTGCCAATAGGATTGGAGACGGAAGAGTCTTCGCAATAGACTTATTCGTGGGCTTGATGGGCGCACTCAAGAAAGTGCTTTCAGAGGACCTTCTTCTGAGAACGGTTGTTGTTAAAGCTGACTTGAGAAGGCTAGACTTCCTTGAAGACAACTTTGTCGACCTTGTAACCGCTTATGACACACTTTCGGTCATTGAACAATACACGCCAGGCGGAACACCTTAAGTTCTCAACGAAGCTAAAAGAATACTCAAACCAGACGGCTGGTTTATCGCAATTGAGCATTTACCTCTAGAATCTATCAAGCCCGTGGATAAGGCGCAAGAGGCTGAAGTTCGTTGGTGGAGAATTCACACAGAAATCGCGAAGATATTAGGGGAAACAATTGGCGTTGAATATACGCCTGAATCCTTGCAGAGAACTCTTATGAATGCAGGATTCGTTGTGGACCATTGGAAACTGGCGGAAAGCGATGAAACAGAGCCCGGCATCAGGTTTGGTCCAAAAATTAACAAAAAGGTGGAGCAGATACGTGACAAACGACTTAAAGGGAGAATCTTCAAAGAGATGAAAAGCATTGAAAAGGATGCACTTAAGTATGGAATGAAGGAACTGCCTCACTTCGTAGTCTATGCCAGAAACCCGAAAAGGCGAAACCTCAAAGAATTGGAGAAGCTGCCCCTAAAGGAGCTGTACAGAACGGTTTATCGCAGGGATCTGTTGTTCTAACACTTGCAGCTTCAATACCCGATTCATGCACCGCAAACAACGGTATAATCACAAAAGTTTGCACCCTTTTTGTGTTTGTCTCTTTTCAATGAACGAAAACCTTAGGATTCATACTACGCGGTGTAGTTTTGATATGTATTTGTGTTTCAGATGAGTTAAATACTTCACTCTCTCAATCTATAAAAACAATGAGACATCTGCGGGCGCGCTATATTGTTCAAAATTAGAGAAAGAAAGCATCAAGCTCGTGGTTCAAAGTCTGTTACGTTAGAGAAGCAAGAAAAATCTTCCACATGTGCTGAATGTGGCAAGTCTTACAGCGAGCCTATTGAGTTGACTGTTCGAGATAAGGACTCTCTGGAAACTTACCAAGCTTGTCCTCACTGTTTCTCACGTGTGAAAGTTCCAGGCAAGATAAAGAAACGTCCCGACGGAGCTGCTCCCAGTACTCCAGAGAAGGCAGTGAAAGTTCTGAAGGAGACTGAGAAGAAGACCAAAAAAGAGATTGAAGAAGCGATTGAAACGAAGATTGAAACAGAGACTGAAGAAGATGTCCAGAAAGACGTAGAAAAAGACGTTGGGAAAGAAAAGCCAGTGGGTTGTGAACACTTTCTTGGATATCTGAAAAAACGTCCAAAAGGCTCTCCGGTTCCAGACGAATGCCTGACATGCGCCTCAGTCATGAAATGTATGGGACTTGCTTGATTTTACGAAAAGAGACAGCGTATGATCCAAAAGAGAACTTAAGCTAGATTAAATGCCTCTAAGCGATTTTTTCGATGATGGCTATAAATTGTGAGCCTACATCGATATAACCATCATCTCTCTCCGCTATTGTAAGACTTCTTTGCCCTTATAGAAAGCTCACATGATCTGACCAAAAGCATCTTCATCGTTTTTATGAACTTTAGCTTTAATGACCCCGTATATATAATAGCCAATTCTTAAATTTAACGAAATCTCATCAGACTTTTGATCTCTGAGTATCATGAGGAGAAGTTTACTTGTTAGACAAAAGCAGAAAACTCATGGTTAGAGAGGCCACATCAGACGACTACAATGGATGTTTCCCCCTCCTTGAACAGCTTTATCATGGCGACATAGGATCCCGTTTCAAAGAGGTTTTCAACAAGTTTGCGGGAGGCGACATTGGTTGCGTTTTGATGGCAGAACAGCATGGGAAAACTCTTGGAGTTCTCGTCGGTAGCTATTACCTAGACATTGATTGGGAAGGCAAAGTTGCGAAGATCCAAGCTCTGATTGTGGATGTTAAACATCGGAAAAAGGGAATAGGTAAAAAGCTTGTTCAGCGTCTTGTAGAGAAAGCAAAACAGATCGGATGCTGCGCTGTAAGGTCTAGGATAAACCGCAAAAACGAAATTGCATGTTCGTTTCACAAGAAACTAGATTTCTGGGAAGCTGAAACTTACGAGTACATGTTGGAGTTGTAGCCAAAGAAAGGCAGACACTACCATATCTTAAATGAAACATCCGTTTAATACCACACAAGGCGGGATATGTTTGTTGACGAAGATGAAAGCTGCACTGCTTTATGGAGTTAAAGATCTTCGCATCGAAAACATCGAGAAGCCCAAAGTTGGCTACGGGGACGCCTTAGTCAAAGTCAAAGCAGCCACAACATGCGGCACAGACCTCAAAATCTTCCAAAGAGGCTACGTCAGCGGGGTTATTCAGCTTCCTACCGTGTTCGGACATGAATGGGCAGGCGAAATCGTGGAAGTAGGTGAAGGAGTACCGTGGCTCAATGAAGGCATGCGCGTTAGAGCCGGAAACAGTTCTCCTTGCTTGCGGTGTAAGATGTGTCAAAGAGGGCAATATAACCTATGCGAAGATATGATGTGGCTCTGGGGAGCCTACGCCGAGTACATTAAGATTCCAGCCCGCATCGTTATGCTAAACACCCAGCAAGTTCCCTTTCATGTATCCTATGAAGAAGCAGCCATAACAGAGCCCCTCGCCTGCGTGCTCCATGGACTGGAGAAGACTCATGCAAAACTGGGGGACACAATCGCCATAATCGGAGCAGGACCAATCGGATTACTTCACTTGATCGTAGCAAAAAAGATGGGAACAAGCAGAATCATAATCAGCGACATGATTGATGAACGGTTACAACTAGCGAGAAGACTTGGGGCTGATGAAACAATCAACGCCAAGCGAGAAGACACTGTAAAAGAGACCAAGAGACTAACAGAAGGCTACGGAGCAGACATGGTCATCGAAGCCATAGGATTTCCAGCTACATGGGAACAAGCACTAAGAATGGTAAGAAAAGGCGGGACAGTCTTAGAGTTTGGAGGATGCCCCCCAGAGACTGAGATCAAAGTGAGCACTGAGCAACTGCATTATGGTGAAACAACAGTACTCGGAACTTTTCACACTACCCCAGCTCATTTTAGGAAAGCTCTAAGCCTCATCGCATCAGGAACCCTAAACGTAAAGCCTTTGGTAACCCGAAAGATGAAGCTAGACAACATAAAGGAGGCGTTTCAGAAATTAGCCACATCGAAAAACGACATAAAGATTGCAGTACTTCCTTAACTTGAAATCCATTGTAAATGTAGAAAAAGGAAAAAAAAGGGAACTTCAGGTTCATGCTAGCAGTCCTTTTGAAAGACTGGAAGGCTTAACCCGATGCAGTTAGGTCTCCAATGATGATGCTGGGGATCTTACCTATCTCCAAGAGCCGTGTGTCACACCCGATTTCTTGCACTCTTTTCAGAGCATGGAAGAAGTTTCCTGCGACTGTTATTGGTTCCAGAGGGTTCACAACTTCTCCTTTCTCAATAAGAAAGGCGTTTGGCGCCACTACGCTGAATTCGCCGGTGATTGTGTTGGCGTGCCCAACTCCCATCACGTAGTCACTGATTAAAACACCCTCGTCAACTTCCGCGACTAAATCATCCAATTCTTTTCGACCCGCTTTTACCACTAGATTCGAAGTTGACACGGCGGGTGTCTTCAAGAAGGGTTCGGGCAACTCTCTTTTTGCGTTTCCACTGCTCACCTTGTTCTCTCTGAGGGCAGAGTAGCTGTCATAAAGATGCGTTTTCAAAACGCCTTTCTCAATCAGTGTTGTGGTTTGCATTGGAATTCCCTCAGCGTCTATCTTTTGCGTTGAAAACCCTTCAGGCAACTGCCCGTCATCGACAATGGTTAAGCTGTTGCTTGCCACTCTTTCACCGACTTTCTCTTTGAAGTAGCTCTTTCCTTCTTGCACGTTTCGAGCATTTGAAGCTGTCTTCAGCATGCTTCCCAATAGCAATCCTATTGACACATTTTCCCAAAGGGTAGTGGTCTTAAGCGATTTGCCTAATGGTTTTGACTCCAACATCTTTACTGCGCGTTCTGCTGCTTTCGTGCCAATTTCGCCGAAATCTGCGAGTTCTCTTGAAATGAGAAATTCTGCTCCAGTCTTTTGTTTTCCATCTTTCACTGCGATGCAATAGATACCTGCACCTATGTAGGCTCCTTTAGCAGCGCCTGCTATTCCTCTGGAGTTTGCAATCGCGAAGGCGCCTCTTCCAACTTCAACACTGCCCCACAACGATTTTATGCGTTTATCGTGCTCGAAAGTTGTCTCTGCAAGCATGTTAACCTCTTTCAAGGCCTGTGTCTCAGAGAATTGAACTACACGATCATCAATGATACCATCTCTGGAAGAACGTTTGACTAAGTCTGGAAGATGCTTGAAATTCGGGTCTAAGGGGCGAATCCGAGCAACCGCCACGGCTTCTTCAGCAATCTTGGCAATTTGTGCTTCACTTGTGCCGCTCGTAGCTGCAAATCCTACCTTTCCGTCTACCACGACACGAACACCAATGCCACTTGGTGCACCTTGCTTGGCCTCAATTACCGCCTTTTTGATGGTAATTGCAATGGTGTCTGTGTGAGAGACAAAAGCTTCCGCTGCTTCTGCTCCTTTTGCAAGGCCTTTTTTCACTCCCAAATCAGCTAGAGAAGCCAACTTGTTTTGCAGTGAGTCGAGGTCAACCGTCACTACTTTTCACCTCCGAACTGAACTTCGCGTACTAATAGATGTGGACCTCCGAGGCCGCACGGTAGAGGCCATTGTCCGCCTTTTCCACAACCACCAAAGTAGCCGCTGCGAATGATTAGTTCCTTTGTCCCGCCCTCAATGTTTTGGAGAAATGTAAGTATTGAGCCTGCAAGAGTTACCTCGCGTAGTGGATGTTTCATTTTCCCGTGTTCAACATAGTATCCTCTTCGGGCTTTAAACATGAATGTTCCATCAGCACTCGCTTGGCCGCCAACTGTTCGGATAGCATATATGCCCGTGTCTAAGAGTTCAAGAGCCTCCTCGAATGATAGGTCGCCTGGAGTGAAGTACGTGTTTCTCATTCTCACAATTGGTGGAAAGTTGTAGTTTATCGCTCTAGCGTTGCCAGTTGAATTGTCTTTCATCAAAGTTGCAGTTTCTCTGCTGTGTAGATACTTGACGAGCTTGCCCTTGTCCATAATGACCGTCTTAGATGTTTGTATGCCTTGGTCGTCAAACGGTATCCAGAAACCGCTATGTCTTTCCGGGTTTGGTGTTCCTTCATCAATTATTGTTGCGTTTTCCGAACCTAACTGTTTGCCCAACTTTCCGGCAAGTGGAGACATGCCTGAGGCAATGAAGTCCGCCTCTGTCAAGTGGCCGAAGCTTTCATGAGCAAGCACCCCAACTAGCATGTTCTCGCATAAGGCTCGATGTTTTCCAGGAGGCGCCGGCTTGGCTTCAAGTTTTTCAGCAGCCCATTTACCCGCGTTTTCACCCAAAGTTTCAGGAGAATGTTCATTGGAGTCGAATTTTTCCAACCCACAACTGCCGCCAAATGAGTCGGCTCCGCTTACAAGGAGATCCGCTTTCTTAGAGATCACTTGTACTCTGAGGTCTAAGACTATAGGAGACCACGAAACCTCTGTCCCGGCACTGTTGATAAATGCCTTCTCGCCATAAAGCTCACCGTATCTGCCTGTGATTGAAGATATGTTTCTTCCATGTTCTTCTGAAGATTCTGCTGCGCGTAAGATCAGATCTTTCTTGAAGCCTATGGGGAAGTCTTTTGGGTGTTTCTTGACTCCCAGTTTGAGCTTCTTTGATTTCGATGTAGCGGCCTGTCCTGGTTCAACTTTGACTTGAGCCATTGTACTTGATGCTTTCGCGATATTAACGGATCTGATAGCGGCTTCTGCTATGCTCTTTTTGGATAAATCGACTGTGAAAGAATATCCTGTGGCGCCATTGCAATACGTGTTTATTCCGATGCCCACTCTGTGTATGGTCTTAATGTCCTTCACGATTTTTTTCTCTACTAAGAGCTCTCTGATAGATAGGTCGTCAAATCTGGATTCAACAAAGTCTGCGCCTAGTTCTTCACCTTTTTTGATCGCGTATTGTAAACGCTCGTACAAACTACATCACGTCTTTTTCGCTGTTACTCCATGAATAGGCTTAAATACGTTTTGATAATCTTCGCGTAGCGATTGTCAGTTCTGCAGGACTCTTCGCATTTTTTTTTAAAAAAATGACCGAGGAAAACATAGGTGCAACTGTGATGAGCTTTATGCGTTAGAATGTGCTTCGCAAGATTCCTTCTCCAAAACATTTAGAGTTCTTCCAGCCGTTTTTCGTATTCTTCTTTTGAAATTAGGCCTCCAGTGTATTTCACTCTGAGGATGGCCAACGCATCCGATCTCTCGACTTTTCGCCGTCTTTCAATGGGCGTGATTTCTACGTATTGAGAGTTGCGTTTCGGATGAATGAAGCCAATGTTCTCTAGTTCACGTCTAGCTACTGGGTTGATGTATCCTTTCCAAGCTTTCTCTACATGGAACCATTCAACCTTGCCTTTCAGTTTGTCTAGAACCTCGATTGTGCAGTCGCTGCATAAGGTGCCAAATCTATACTTCTTCTCTTCCCTGTCCACTTCAGAGAACGTGAATTGTGTTTTCTCAGTCTTCCTGCCGCAACGGTTGCAGATGTTCTTCATTGAAAACAGTTATGTTTGCTTGCACTTCTAAAAATTATGGGTGCGCAGAACAACTTGGATGCATACACTGCTTGAGATAATGCGGACAGAAAAAATGGGGGGAGATATGCAGTCTCGTTAGTATTACTACTAGAGCGGTTAGGCTGCAGGTTGCGCTGTGATTCTGGTCTTTTTCAGGAGTATGAGAAGCAATCCCATCAATGCGGCGAAAACCACTGTTGTGGCTGCGAGGATGTACACCATTGTTGTGACCTGAGTGTTCAATGTCTGCTGTTCCTGCAATTCACCTTGCAAGTTTTGGTTAGTTATCTGCAATTGATCATTGGCTTCTTGCTGTTCCTCGAAATGCTCCTTATAAGGTGACTCTATGTAGATTGTCTGGTGGTAAGTCGGATGATCTGACCCTTGCCACCTGTCTGCGCCATCGACCCACAGCTGAGTTTCAGCTTTCACGTAGAAGCTCGTGTAGCCTGGCGCGATATTGGTTGGCAAGCTGAACGGAACTTCAAACTCGCCTGTTTGTCCTTGTTCAATTTCAGCTGGAAGAGTTGCATCGGTGAAGAATGTTTGTACGTATGGGTTTTCGTTGTCGTAATAGTATTCGATGGTTGCAGTTAGTTTGCTGACCCTGATTGTATCTTCCTCGTCGTTGTATACTCTGACCGTGACGTAGCCTGTTTGACCTTGAAGGTATACTTCCTTATCGACTTCACAATAGGTGACTGTAGCCGCGTTTGCAGCGAAAGGTAAAATCATTAATGCGAGGAGCAGCGTTAGCGTTATTAAGAGTTTCTTTTGCATTTCTATCCCTACTTCTCTTCAAGTCTCGAATGAAAAGGTAAAAAGAGTTATGAATCATCAATTCAGATTCAGAACCCACACAATAGTCCAGCTACAAGCGTGCACCAATCCCACCTAGATCAGATTCAAATCCTCTTGTTCGTGCACCCAAGATCACAAAATGCCTGTGCAATCCTTTCACTTCAGAACTTGATAAAATATCGTCATGCATGCAGTTGTCGCTAAAGCTGGATATCCAACCAACTGTGCACACATCATTGAATGTGCTTAACACTATGTAACAACTGTTTTCTAGATAGTTGCTGTTCCGTGGTGTTCCATTTTTTCCCATTTCATTGGATAGTGAAATATCTCTTCAAGCTGGCTTAACATTCTTATTATATCAAGTATATACAAGAAGGAAAGTCTGTGGAGTACAGTATATAGTAGTAAGGACTTCTTCTCTTTAATGTCCAAAGACAACGCATAGGCAGCAACAGCGACTTCTAGTAGAATGAAAGCTAGGAACCAAAAGACGTAGATGTAGGGGATTGTCTGGAAGAAATCAATTGCTATCCCGACTTGAGTAGTGTCATTAGGCATCCCAGGCCCTCGGTTCGATGACGATTGCCCTGATGCCCACTCTCGAGGTCCGCCTCCTATTCTCGGCTGATAGACTGTATAGGGTGATATCGGATTGAAGCAGAAAACTAGCAACCACATCATGGTGAAGAACATGAACCAAGGATAGATAATTCCATTGAAAATCCTCCACGGCATTACAAAGGTGCCAGTACGTCCATGTTTCGTATTGAAGGTCATATCTTTGTGTTTAGAAAGCACTTGGAGACTTCCTCTATACCATCTATATCGTTGCTTCGCAAGGTTGGTCATTGATGTTGGTGCTTCTGTGTATCCAAAGGCTCTCGCTTCAAACACTGTTTTATATCCAGCTTTCAGAATCCTGAACGTTATATCCGCGTCTTCAGCGAACGTGTCTCCTTCAAACAAGCCAATCTCTTTAAGTACAGATGCTCGAAATGCTCCAATTGGTCCCGGCACAACCGTGACACTCTGTATGTTCGCTTCGCTTCTTCGGTGAAGATTGATTCCAACAACATATTCAAGTGCCTGAAGTTTTGTTAACAGGCCGCGTCGATTCCCGACTTTTACATTTCCTGCTACTGCGGCAATTTCGGGATCGCTAAAATGCTTAATTAGATGCTGGATGGCGCTTGGGTCAAGAAGCGTATCAGCGTCGATGCAGACGATGAATTCTCCTTTGGCAACTTTAATTCCTGTATTAAGAGCATCCCACTTTCCGCTATTTTGCTTTGTAACCACTCGGGTGAAAGCATTGTTTGTGTATCTTTTTGCGACTTCTAGGGTTCCATCGGTCGACCCATCATCAACAACAATTATCTCCTTATTTGCATAGGAGAGCTTAAGAAGAGCATCAACAGTTTTTCCGATAGCCTTTTCTTCATTGTAAGCAGGAACGATCACAGTAACTAAAGGTGTTCCACTTGCAAGACTGGAGCTTGAATCATGCTGTTCACGTCTTTTGTGAAGATACGCTCCTCCAAGCGTGACCAAGTTCCGAACTATAAACATTGCTAAGGAAATTAGGAACAAGTAAAAAGAAATTTGGTACAGGAAATCTTGATACAGGAACATTACGCAGATTTGAACTACTATGATGAGAATTGTAGTTCCCAGAATTAGTTTTGCCACTGATAATCCAGAATGTTTGATTGGCGAAGAAAATCTTCTTCTTACACGAGGGTACCACAGGAAAGTAGCGGTTGTAGTGAAGAGGCAGATCAGGAGGGAAATGTAGGTCACTACATAACCCAGTTGATTGAGAAACATGAGCACCGACTCCAAGTTGATTGACAGAAAATTCAAGGCCACAGAAATTATCAAGAAGGCTATTGCAACGAAAAAACCTGTCAGAGCCAATGCCCTCTTCAACTTCTAAGTTCTCCTTCAATTGAGATCAAGGTTAGGTTCATGGTGAAAGCTGTTCTTTGAGCTTATCCGGTTCATTTCAGCTATTCAGCCCTAGTTGCAGTAAAAGCATTGTGCAAGACAGATTCAGATAGTAGATACATGTTAGTGTACAAAATGGCGCCCAGCTATGCATGCAAACTTTTTCAGCTTCTTATGATTTGAGGTATGATAGGATTACAATAGGATTTCCCATATCTTTACATATGTCTCAATTTTGCGCGCAAAAATTAAGTAGTGTCTGTTTGACTAGTACAAAAGGTGGTCGGCTCATGAGCATCGAGCTTCCAGAAGCCAAGATTCTTGCAGAACAGATGCATGAAGAACTCAGGGGCAAACGGATCAAATCCTGCCATCTGAAAGATTATAAAAGACTGCAAAAAATAGGTATGCTGAACAGAGACACGAGATCCTTCGATCAGCTTGTTGATGGAAGAATCGAGTTCGTAACATCTAGAGGCAACGGAATACGTGTGAAACTCGATAACGGAATGAACTTGATTCTTGCCCCAGAGTATGGTGGTAGGGTCTTCTATCACAAAAGTGAGGAGGCGGTTCCAACCAAGTTCCATTTGAAAGTTGATTTTGACGATGGCACCGCTTTGACCGTGAGGCTCACTAGTATGGGGCTCATCCATGCTATGAAGGACACCGAACTGGAACGGTCTTATGTCTTTAGACGAGACTTCAATTCTGAGATCCTTTCACCCACAGATGAAGATTTCACGTTTGAACGCTTTTCAAAACTCTTGGAAGAGAACAACAGAATGCTCAAGTCTGTACTCGTAGGAAAAGACGCTGTTGTTGTGGGGCTGAGTAACAGTGCTTTTCAAGATATTATATATCGGGCTAAGCTTCACCCAAAGAGAAAGGCTTCAGACCTGAGCAAAGATGAGAGGCAAGCTCTTTATGATGCTATCAGACTTGTGCTTCAAGAGAGAATCAGGCTGAATGGAAAGAACCAGTTCCTTGACCTTTATGGAAAGCAAGGTGGCTACACGCCAGTTATGGGTCCAAACATGAAGCAGAAGGCTTGCCCCTTATGTGGGTCCTCCATAGAGAAGTTGAGTCTAGGAGGAGGTCATGTTTACTTCTGTCCCAAGTGTCAGGGATAGCAGATGTCAACAGGCGAGTCGTATTGATTGCACAACTGGACCTGTAAGAAGTGTCAAAAGGTAGCCGAAGGGTGACGAAAGGAAATATAGCCCAAAAAACACAAGGATTCCTCCGAATACTGCCATAACAATTCTATACCCTTTTTTGTTTACGAGGCTCGTTCCCCTTTTCGCAAGATAGGCAGTGGAAGTGAGCCAAACATAATCCATCCAAACGTGCGAAACATACATGAGAAGAACACCAGCCCAAGATGCAAACTCCAAGGAAAGATAGATGAGTTCCAAGCCAACGGTGAGCCACCAGATAATGAAGTAAGGATTTAAGCCGGTAAAGACTGAACCTAGCAGAAAAGGGTTTTTTGATGGCACATGTTCTCGCCTAGATACTTCAGATTCAGGAGATAGGAACCGACGAACCTGCAATATGCCAAAAACAACAAGAAAACCTCCTCCAACCATGCCGATAACAAACTCTACGGATGGCTCTTTAACCACAGCTGAAAGCCCAAGTGCCAATAACATGACAAGGCTGAACTCAATAACCGTATGTCCAACTGAGAAGGCTGCTCCACCTTTTGCTCCAGACTTCGTACCGTATGCAATGTTAATGAAAAACAAGGGGCCCGGAGCCAAAGCTCCTGAGGAGGTAACGACAACTATAGTGGCAATGAATCCGAATATGTCCATAATATAGAAAGATTGCCCTTCAATAATTAAAGTTTTAAGCGATGCTTTTTGATCTGCGATTCTTGCCAGTTTCCTTGGAAAGAGATTTAATGCAGAACGGTACTTAATGGTTTGTTATTGCGAGGAACATTCATGGTAAAGTTCATTTTTATTACAGGCGGCGTGCTTTCTTCAGTTGGCAAGGGTATTCTGACTTCTTCTGTTGGAAAGATGCTTCAAACCCGAGGTTTCCAGACCACAGCCATAAAGATCGACCCATACGTCAATGTAGACGCAGGCACCATGAATCCCTACATTCACGGAGAAGTCTACGTAACAGAGGACGGAGGCGAAGCAGATCTCGACTTAGGCTGGTACGAAAGGTTTTTGGACATAGACCTAGAAAAGGAAAGCAACATAACAACCGGGCAAGTGTTTGAAGCTGTCATCAGCAAGGAACGTCGAGGCGACTTTCTTGGCAGATGTGTTCAGATTGTTCCACATGTCACGAACGAGATAAAACATAGAATCAGATTGGTTGCTGAGAAGACTGGAGCAGACATGGTCCTAACTGAATGTGGTGGAACAGTCGGCGACATAGAGGGATTGCCTTTCCTTGAAGCAATAAGACAGATGAGGCTTGAAGAGGGCTTTGAGAACACCCTGTACGTTCATGTGGCTCTTGTCCCAATATTAGATGTCACCGGAGAAATGAAGACCAAACCCCTTCAGCACAGCGTAAACGAGCTGCGCCGCATCGGCATCCAACCAGATATCATGGTTGCCCGTTGCAGACAAATGATAGACTCAGAAGCTTTGCGGAAAATTGCGTTATTCGGAACAATCCCTGAAGAAGCTGTGTTTTGCTCGTACAACGTAAAATCGATCTATCAGGTTCCACTGATTCTAGATGAACAAGGCATGGGTGAACACATCTGCAGACGCTTAAAGGTGACTCCACAGAAACACAGCTGGACTGAGTGGAAGCAATTTGTGAGTTCAGTCTTAAATCCACGTTTCAATCTCAAGATAGCCTTAGTTGGCAAGTATGCGGGCTTAGTTGACAGTTACGTGAGCATGAACGAAGCACTATGTCACAGTGGGGCCGCGTGCCAAGCAAGAGTTCACATCGACTACATCGAAGCTGAAACTTTTGAGCAAAATAAGAACCATTTGAACATTTTGCAGGAATACGACGGTGTTTTCATCCCTTATGGTTTCGGTCCAAGAGGCACTGAAGGAAAAATGATGGCAATTCACTTCGCTCGTGAGAGCAACATTCCATTTCTAGGAATATGCTATGGCTTTCAGTTGGCAGTTATTGAATTTGCACGTAACGTTTGCGGGTTGAAGGAAGCCAACAGCACCGAGATAAATGCAGGCACTCCTCATCCAGTAATTGCTTTGATGCCTGAACAAAGAGGCATAAAGAATAAAGGAGCCACCATGCGTTTAGGTGCTCACAAAATTCTCATAGAAACGAGTACTCTAGCCCACAGATTATATGGCGCCGAAGAAATCCGCGAGCGACACCGCCACAGATGGGAAGTCAATTCCGAACATTGGGATATCTTGAGAAAGCATGGACTGATTTTTTCTGGCAAAAGTCCAGATGGTAGAAGAATGGAGATTCTGGAGCTTCCAGACAAATTCTTCTTCCTAGCCTCGCAATTTCATGGTGAATTCAAAAGCCGCCCGACCAAACCAAGCCCAGAATATTATGGCTTCATTAGAGCATGTCTCGACAGAAAGCAGGGCAAGTCAGCGCCAGAATTCAAACTTGAGCCCACGGAAATCCCTTCGTTGCGAAGAAAATAAAAGCGCAGTAAGGTATCTTGCTCTATTCAATGTTGGTGTAACCCTAGATGGAAATCGAAAGGAGTTCTGCGCTCAGGAAGGGAATCCCCCTTCTGCTACTGGGCTTATTTGTGTTTCTTTTGTACGTGTATTTTTTTGTGGGCTTCGCAGACATTATGGACACTTTCTTGCTTGCTGATCCTGTTTACTACTCATTAGCTTTTGCTACATTTCTACTTAGCACGACTTTTTATTCTATGACTTGGTGGCGTCTTCTGCACATTCTTTCTGTGAAGACGAATTTTAGAAAGCCTTTTCTGTTTACATGGGTTGGCGCTTTTGTTGATCTTTTAATTCCCGCAGAATCGGTGAGCGGCGAAGTTTCAAGAGCTTACCTGATGCATAGAGACTCGAATGAAGACAGTGGAAAAATTGTTGCGTCGGTTGTCAGTCACAGAATTCTTACGACGACTACAAATTTGTGTGGGATGATTGGAGCTTCAGCACTCTTCATTATAAGATACGAGCCCCCCGGGCTTGTGGTGGGCTTCCTACTTGTCATAGCCATATGTACAACCCTCTCACTTTTCCTGCTGATATACTTATGCACGAGGGAAAAGGCAACAACACGACTAGTCAACTGGCTGATCAGACTGCTCAAACGCATTTTCAAAACCCGATTAAAAGGAACACGGTTAGCTTCGACAGCGAAAAGAATGCTGAGAGAATTTCATAAAGGGATCGACACCTTTGGGAAACATCCAAGAAAGTTGGTTTTACCTATAGTGTTTTCTATAATGGCTTGGCTTTTTGACATTTTGATAGGTTTTTTTGTGTTTTCCTCGCTTCATGTTAGCGTTCCGTTCAGCACTATAGTAATTGTGTATTCCATTAGTATGGTTGTTCAAACAATTCCTATAGGTATTCCGGGAGACATAGGTCTTGTTGAAATTGTCATGACAAGCCTTTACACTCTTCTTCTTCAAGGTGTTCCCGGTATAACCTTAACAATTATTGCTGTGGCAACTTTGTTGACTCGAGCTTTGACCTTATGGGCTAAACTGATTATAAGTGGTTTAGTGGTTCAGTGGGTTGGAATCAAGATGCTAAGAGGAAGCCCAAGCTAAGATTTCCTGTGATCCCTCGAGTACGTGTCAATCATGGATACGGCCTATTGTTACAGCTCTGCGCCTTCATAGCTTGTAGCCTATCTTTCTGAGCAACTCTTTTCTGGCTTTTACATCTGCTTCTGTTTCGATTCCTTTGCTTCTCATTCCATCTATGACACCTAATATTCCTCTACCCTGTTTGGTTTCTGCAATTATGACTTCTAGCGGGTTGGCGGTAGCTGCGTGAATGTTGCAAACTTCGGGCACATTTTTTATCTTGTCGAGAACGTTTATTGGGTAGGCGTTTTTCATGAAGATGATGAAGGAGTGTCCACAAGCTAGTTCAAAAGCGTGTTTGGCTGCTAAGCTTTTCAGTTTTTCATTGTTGCCCTCGCTTCTCACTAGGCATGGTCCAGAGCTTTCGCAGAAGCCTATGCCGAACTCAATGTTGGGAACAGCATTCTTTAGGGCTTCGTAGAGGTCTTCAACAGTCTTGATGAAATGGGCCATTCCCAAGACAACATTACAGTCTTCAGATACCTTAATACGTACTGTCTTGAGCTCCATATGTTTCACCATTCACCAAGTTTATGCGCTTCTCAGATAAAATTCTTTCAAGCAAAGAGGAATGCAAAGCTCATTCGTAGCACTCTTAGTATCATTTACAGTAGCGGTTTTGGCTTGTCTCAACTTCTGAAGAAACAAAAAAAAGCGAGTGTGCAGGTGGTGGAAAAGTATGGTGCAGTTCCGCCATAACTCTCTTTAGGAGGAAGTCCACACTCGCACGAAAAATTGTGTTCACAGCTTTATTTAAGATGTATGAAGCAGTGGTCTCGCTGGAGATGAATCAGAGTCAGAACTTCAGAGTACGCATTTCATAAAAATCTCCTAGCCAAGTTTGGCGGGCCCGGTAGGATTTGAACCCACGATCTTCGGCTCCGAAGGCCGACGCCTTATCCAAGCTAGGCTACGGGCCCCTTCTGAGATAGACTAGAGATAAAGAAATAAAGGGTTTACTCAGAAAATGCTTTAATAAACCAGTGTTTATTCTAGAATTGCAAGGAAGGGCCGGTGGCTCAGCTTGGCTAGAGCGTTCGGCTGATAACCGAAAGGTCGAGAGTTCAAATCTCTCCCGGCCCACCAGAAATGGTTATCCTGATTCGCAAATCTCATTCAATGTTTTCAAGAAGACTCCAACTTCCTCTAAAGTATTGTAGTGAACTAAGCTAATTCGGATCATAGCTTGCTGACTATACGATTCTAGAACTCGCGAATAGAAGTCTTCGGTACGTGTTGCAATGCCTCCTTCAGTCCAGAGGCGGCTAACTACCTTATCGTCAGATATGTTTTCTACTTTGAACGCAAAAGTGGGGTCTCTCTCCTTCAAACGATTTAGATCCGTTAGTCCATAAACTCTCACCCTTGACAAGTCCTTTAAGCCCTTGGTGTCATCGAACCCGGCAAGTACCGCCTCAGCTAATCCCGCTTCGTACTTTTCAACCGCATCCATTGCAACCTTCAGGGATCGTTTGCGTCCGGAGTATTCAGTGAAGCTGCCCATGTAGTGGTTTTGAATTTGGTCGGCTAGCCAGACAAAATGGTCTGTAACACCTCGTATGGCTGCGAACATACTCTGATCTCGAGTTCCCCATTCCCACTTGTAAGGAGCATACGTCGGAGCCGGTGCAACCTTGTAGGGCTTAAGCGTTTTGAGAAGATCTTTTTTTCCATAAAGGAAACTCCCATGAGAGCTAAAGAGCTTGTATCCTGAGAACACAAGAAAATCGCAGTCCAAGGCTTTGACATCTATCGGACCATGAGCAGCATGGTGAACTGCGTCAACCACGAAATAAGCGTTAACTTCCTTAGCAATTTTTCCTACTTCCTTAAGAGGGCTTTTGGAGCCAAGCACGTTTGAAGCAGCAGTAACCGTCACAACCTTCGTTTTGGTATCTATCAAACTCCGCAAATGTTCAATGTCAAGAGTTCCTTCATCTTTGTTTAAACGGGCAAACCTGACCTTCTGGATTTTTTGTCTCCTCTCTAGTTCCATCCAAGGACTGATGTTCGCGTAATGCTCATAGTCGGTTGTGACCACATTTTCTTTTCCAGTGAGTTCTTTTCCAATAGCGTAGCTTAAGCTGAAAAGCAAAGCAGTAGCTGATTCTCCGGAGATAATGGTGTCTGGCGATGTGGCGTTTAAGAGATCCGCCACAGCCTTTCTTCCTTCGAGTATAACGACATTCGCTTTCTGGGACTCGTCAAAAACCGCTCCTACATTGGCGCTGCAGTCGACACGGGCCTCGGCTTCAGCTCTGGTAGCTCTTCCCACAACAAGTGTTCCAGTGCCATTGTCGAAAAAGGTTCTTTTTTGCCCGTTCAAGTCAACCACGGCTCTTGGAAACTCAGCTCTAATCTTTTCTGGCAAGTCTTGACCAAACATCATGTCCGTCAACCTTTGTAACCGAAACTTTCTTCGGTGTCTCATATAGAATTTTGCACAAACCCCCTGTCAACTTTAAGATCACCGATGACTATGCCGCAGATCCGTTTCAAGTCTACAAAAGCGGAACTTATTGTGTTCTATTAGAGCCAGTCTTGAAGAAGGTTAGATATCCCAAATCAGACTGAGGACTTCGGGGGATATCTCCACTGTGGTAGGGGTCCAAATCTCTCCCCGGCCCCACTTCCTAATTCTACGCGCGTAGAGGACACGGCAGAATCCGAGCTTTCTCTGCCGTGGAGATATCAAATTTCTCTAATGTGATTCGCAACCAAAAGGCTGAAATTAGAAAGTTCTGTTTCTTCTTTGGTTGACTTGTACAAGAAAGCGATACTTGGATTGTCAAGTTTTCAGTTCATGGTGATGGTACGAAGAGGTTTGTTCTATGCCTTTTTGTCGATCTATCTGAATGTGAGGCTTGGGCTCTCAGTGACTGAAACTACATTGTTGGCAAGTCTCACAATGATAGCTAACAGCACTTCTCAAACGTTTGTGTGGGGTAGAGTGTCAGATAAATATCAAGCCCGTGCCAGCTTGATAGTCATTGGAGAAACGACCGCAGCCTTTGGCTATATTATGGTGTATCTTGTTCATGCCTACATGCTGGGTCTCAATGATCCAATCGCGGCCGGATACAGCATCATCGGAGGACTCGCCTTTCTCGAGTTTTTCTGGTCAATGAGCAATCTGGGGTGGAGCGCCCTTGTTTCCGATCTGACAACATCCAAGGAGAGAGGACGACTGATGAGTCTATTTTCCAGCATCGGAGGTGTTGGTCGAATATTGGGAGTCTCTGTTTCAGCGTTGATGTATGATTGGGGAGGTGAAGCTGGCGGTTTCACGAGCGGTCTGCTATTCTATTTCGCCTCGGGAATCATGCTTGCGAGTGCTGTTTTGGTCTGGATTAGTGCCCGTGACTCAGAAACGGTTAAAGAGTATGAGGAAGCTGATAGAGCTGCCAACAATCAAAGTACGCGGTTATCCAATGGTCATGGTTCAAATGCATTTCGTTGGCTTCTCATGTCCACATTCATTGTGGGTTTAGGAGCCTTCTCAATCCTGCAAATTCTCATACTGTACGCCAAACTTGATTCGCCGATAGGTGCTACAGACCTTGACATAGCAATGATTCGCAATTCCTCCTCAATAGCAATAATCGTAACGAGTCTGTTGGCTGGCTTCATTGCACATAGAATTGGCAGGAAAAGGGCTCTGGGCTTGGGTTTCGGTTTGATGGTCGTTACTCCTCTCTTCTACATGATTGCACAAAACGCCGTGCAAATGATAATTATCAACAGTTTGAACGGAGTCGCAAGAGCGCTTATGACTGTAGTCGGATATTTGGTGGCGTCCGATCTCATTCCAGCCGAACGCAGAGGAAGACTCTTTGGCCAGTATAATGCTGTCACTTCTGTATCATTTGGATTAGCCGGAACTGTGCTTGGAGGTCCAATCGCAGACTATCTGATCAGCACGGGAGTAACAAAGGCAGCTGCTTATGTTGCTGTCTTTCAAGTTGCCTCTGCAGTAGCTCTAGTTGGTACTCTTACATTCGCCACGAAAGTCAAACCAAAAAGAAAAGGTTTAGATCTAAGACGACCTTGAGCTTGCGCGTGAAGATCATGTGCCCTATCCTAGGCTTCCAAGCAGAAATTCTATAGTTTCTTGCACAAGCCATAAGAGCAAATCATTTGGTCATAGTGGAGTATGTAGAGAGGTCGGCAATTATGAAGCGAGAGACAAAAGATACTATACACGAAGAAACTCTTGACCCTGAAGACTGGGAATCCATGCGAAAGCTCGGTCACAAGATGATTGACGACATGTTGGACTACATGAAATCCCTCAGGGAGCGCCCCGTCTGGCAGCATGCCACGGACAAGGTTAAGGCGCATTTCAAAAAGCCTGTACCACGAGGTCCTCAGAAACCCGAGGAAATCTACAAGGAATTTGTGGAAAACGTGCTCCCTTACCCTTTAGGAAATCTCCATCCACGTTTCTGGGGCTGGGTCGTAGGCCCAGGAACTGTTCTGGGGGCCTTGGCAGAACTACTGGCAGCCTCGATGAATACAATGTCGGCCGGGGGCTACCATCACAGTGCCGTGCATGTCGAAAAGCAAGTTATTGACTGGATCAAAGAAATGCTAGAGTTCCCCGCCTCAGCTAGCGGCGTATTGACCAGTGGTTGCTCAGCTGCAAACATAATAGGATTAACAGTCGCTCGAAATACAAAGACAGGATATGATTTTCGTCAGAAGGGCTTCCAAGACTGCTCGCGTAAGATGATGCTCTATGCATCCCGAGAAGTACACAGCTCAATTCAGAAGGCTGTAGAACTACTTGGACTAGGGAGCGAAGCACTTCACTCTGTGCCGGTCAACGATTTCTTCCAAGTTGACCTTCGGGCACTAAAAATGGCCATCAGCAAAGATCGTGAAAACGGACACATGCCATTCTGCGTCGTCGGAGCTGCTGGAACAACAAATACTGGAGGTATCGATGATCTTGATGCTCTTGCTGATATTTGTCAGCAGGAAAACCTTTGGTTCCATGTTGATGGGGCATTTGGAGCGTGGGCTGCTCTTGCCCCTGGTGTAAGAAACAAAGTATCAGGAATGGAACGTGCCGACTCGCTGGCTTTGGACCTGCACAAGTGGATGTATATCCCATATGAAATCGGATGCATACTTGTGCGAAACGAGGAGTATCATCGTGGCGCTTTCTCGTTGACTCCTGACTACCTTGCTCACGGAGAAGGCGACCGCGGCATTACAGGAGGCGATTCGCCATGGTTCGACGATTATGATTATCTTCATTCACGCGGGTTCCGGGCGTTGAAAGCTTGGATGTGCCTAAAAGAGCATGGCAGTCGCAAGTACGGGCGGCTAATTCAACAGAACATAGATCAAGCCCATTACTTGGGAGAGCTCATCAATAGTGAGCCAGAATTAGAGCTCCTAGCTCCGGTCACACTGAATGTCGTCTGCTTCCGTTACGTCGCTCCTGACATGAATGATGCCGCACTGGATGAAATCAACAAGCAGATCGTCATCGAGTTACAGGAACAAGGTATCGCCGTGTTGTCTGGAACGATTGTCAAGGGCAAGTATGCTTTGCGAGCAGCAAACGTGAATCATCGTAGCCGTCGGGAAGACTTCGAAATTCTGGTGCGAGAAGTCACACGCACAGGGAAGGATCTAGCAGTCTCTTTGAAAAACACGGGATCATAGCCCTAGACAGTTTTGACTCGGAGAAAAGCGGAGTTGGGTGATATCTCCACTGAGGGTAAGGTTCCAATCGCTCCTTGCTCCACTTCAAACATGGCTGTTTTCCTTTGCGAAATGCGTGATTACCATCTACTCTATGGACGTATTCGAGTCCTGCTTCTATAGGAAACATGCGCCCATCATTCAATTAGCATTAGAAAGTCTTCTCCGATGTAATCAACTAGCTCTTCAGCAGTACCTTTGCTGAACAGGGTAACCACACAATTTCTTGTAATTCCGACTACAATCCCACGCTTCTGAACTTCAAAGACGACATACCATATCTTTCCATGTTCAACATAATTGCGGTAGAGTTCGGTGTCAGTAAGATCAGATCCTGCTAAGCAAAGCTTTTCCACACCAGGTATATCGACTTCGTCAAACCATATGAGCTTGGTGGCCTGGGGATTCGACTCATGAAGCTCTTTAAGAGTCGCGTGAGGGATCTTCACCTCAACAACTGCGTGAGATGTGATGAACAGAACTTTGCTCAGCTTGTTTGCCACGAAATTTGTGAGTAGTTTTTTCACTCCGCGAGCTACAGAGGGTGCCAATACGATTATGAAGATCCTGTCTTTGAAGGGTTTGATCCAAAAAGGAGACTCTTCTGTGATAGGAGCCTCAACCAAATTACGTTTGTAAAAGCGTCTTTGCACGAAGTCCCTGCTGAAAACTCCTGATACCACGCTTCCATCTTGCTTCAGGTCTAAGATTTCTGTCACCAGATTTACGTTTTCCCCGTTCTCCGTTTCGTACAGTTCTTCCTCACGAAAGTCTTTGAGCTTCCCAACTATCAATCCTACACTAGCTTCTTCCTTTATTTCAAAGATTTTGGCCGGCAGAACCAATTCTTACACCACCAAACAGTTTCAGAAATCTGACTTAAAAGGTTAAACGTAGAACGTTTCGGGTCTTTCCTCTTTTTTCTTCTTAGCCCTTCTCCTAGCCTTCAATCCTCTCTTGGCGCCTATCTTCGTCGCCTCTAAGTCGTACTCTATGAAGGATCTGGTCAACGCAGATAGTTTTTTGTTCATTCTTTCTAAATCCGGTTGTGTGAATCTCGCCATAATGTCGGGAGTGGTTACCCATTGCATCCAACCCAGCAAACTTCTTTGTAAAGCGCTCAACATGAAATGTATCGATCTCACCAGCTCCAATCGGTCTTTCTGCTTAGCGTCTTGTAAACGCTTGATCTGGTCCAGAATTTTTCCGGAGATTTGAATCCACTTTTCACTCATAAACTTTAACATCCCATCTTCTTGGCTATCTCCTTAAAGGCTTCTCGTGATATAAACGTTAAGAAGATGCACCACAAAAATGATAATAATATAGCAGGGAATTACCTCAAGAAGTGGGCATTTATGAGCAAGGAAAAGCAGCGGATTCCTCCAAATCAGAGGATTATTTCAAAGTTTCTAGTCTTGCATGTAGGTTCCATACCGAAATTTGACCCAAAAACTTGGGATTTTGCCGTTGAGGGTCTAGTGAAGAATCCTGTAAGACTAACATTTGAGGAGCTCTCGGAGCTTCCCAAAGTGGTGAACGTAAGCGATTTTCACTGCGTCACTGGTTGGAGCAAACTGGACAACAAGTGGGAAGGAGTTGCGTT
>JASFPO010000023.1:0-20556 GCA_050115935.1 Candidatus Bathyarchaeota archaeon
CGCTGTCATTTTCGATTGGGATGGAACTTTGGCTGAAACCAGGTTTGCTGTCGTGACCTCTTTTCAAACGGTGTTGAAAGAAATAGGATGCAATGTTGAGGATGAATATGTCGAGAAACTAATAGGAATTGGAGCAAAGAACACCTTCAGAAAAGTCTTGGAAGCTGCAGACCTACCGTTCGCTGATGAAGATATCGAAGAACTGGTAAAGAAGAAGGTTGAGGTACAGATGAAGCTGACCAATACGGTAAAACTCTTCGAAGGAGCACTTGACTTATTAAGCTCGCTACACAATAGGACAAAGATATCTCTGGCAAGTATGAACAATAGAAAAGTCATTGACAAGTTGTTGAGTGAGAAAGGTGTCAGAGGATATTTTGATGTTGTGATTACGGCTGACGAGGTTCTTCAGCCAAAACCTAACCCAGAGATCTTCCTAGAATGTGCAACAAAGTTGAGGGTTACTCCAGAAAAGTGTGTTGTCGTTGAAGATTCTATTTTTGGTGTTGACGCTGCGAAACAAGCAGAGATGAAGTGCATAGCGATTCCTACAGGAGCATACTCCAAGGAAGAACTTGCAAAGAAAAATCCAGATTTGATTGTTGATTCATTGAAAGAAGAAGACAAGATACTCAACTTCATATTGTACACTTGATAGTCTTTGGCAAAACATTATACAGAAAGAACAGTAGAATGCATAAAATGTTTGTGGCATATGCCGATTTTTGCGTTTTATAGTTGATTGTGAATCAATCGTTGTTTCCTACTGTGGGTCAACGACTTGATCTCTCGTTCTCTTTTCATCGCTTCACTGCGGCTGTTGAACTCCTCCACGTATACGACTTTCTCTGCTTCACGCATCCTTGTATATCTCGCACCTTGACCCTTTTTATGCTGTTCAACCCGATGTTCTACATCCTTAGTATGTCCAGTGTAGTAACTACCATCCTTGCAAAGAAGAATGTAAACATAGTAAGGCATCAGCTATCAACTCACAGCCAATATACAAAACTGATAAACTCCTTTTAAAGAGATTCATATTGCGCTGAAAGAAATCGTTAATCCACAATTCTTAAATATGCGACTGCAACTCACCGAAGGGTTGGTCGATTGATTTGGTTAGGGGCAACAGAATTGAATCGCTTCATGACCTACGGAAGAGACATACTAATACTTTCTGCGATCTTCCTAGTGAGTTCCCTAGCCATTGACCTAATCAGTCCAATCTGGCCGATTTACATCAAAAGCTCTCTTGGCGCATCGATGACAGAACTCGGCTTAGTGTTCTCCATAGGGAATGCTATCGCCGCGTTAATGCAGATTCCAGGTGGATTCCTATCAGACAAATATGGTAGACGGCGACTACACATATTGGGCACACTGATCGCTACTTTTCCACCGCTGATGTACGCTCTTGCCGGCAATTGGCTGGATTTAGTGCCGTGGGTTATGCTCTCTGGTTTTGCAACTGGTTTGTACGTGCCAATTCGATGGGCCATAATTGCAGATGTTTCCTCAACTGAAACCATGGCTTCGGCCTACAGCTGGACTAATATCTCTTGGCTAATAGGCTCCACTGCTGCTCCATTTATAGGCGGGATAGTGGCGGATTCATTCGGTATACAATTTCCCTTTATCGCCTGCTTCTTGCTGAGACTAGCTGTCTTCCCGCTTACACTTCTTATGCAAGAGACGAGAAGGAACCGACAAGCTAAACCCGTGGATCACAAGAATGAGAAAATCGAATTGACCAATAGACACCTATCAGTTTTGGTCCTGTTCTCATTGATCAACATACTTCAAGGGCTAGGCATTGGAGTTACAGGACCGGTGATTCCAGTCTTCGTCATATCAAACTTTAGTGTAGAATATACTTTCATAGGCATATTGTTCGCCATTGGGTTTGGAGTAGCCTCCATAATTGTGCAAATTCCAGGGGCAAAGTGCAGCGACCTATTTGATAGAAGAAAAGTTATGCTTGTGACTTTCGTGGCTTCGTCACCTTTTTTCCTGTTGTTTGCTTACGCTCAAAACATGCTGGAATTGATTGTTCTCATGTTTGTGTCAAATGCTGTGTTGAATCTTTCATGGTCTGCATTTCAGACTCTTATCATGGATGCTACTCCATCTTCAAAGTGGGGTTTGGTGAATGGAGTTTCAGCAACAACTTTCTGGGTAGGTATTATGTCAGGAAATGCTCTCAGCGGCATCCTCTGGGACAGTTGGGGCATGTTAGCACCGTTTTATGCTTCGTCTATTGCCACAGGAATCTCCGCTTTGCCGGTGCTCTTGCTGAAAGAGACAAGAGCTTAAAGAGTACATGCCTACCCAACCTCCCAATTCTAGAATGCAAATGAGCAAGAAATCTCAGAGATTTGAATTCCTCTCTCCATTCAGAAATTCACAGATTTAGATACTCTCTAAAACTTGTCGGTGGCGAACTGCACATCTAGTTTTTCATTTGCTTTCCGACTACTCGCGCGAATTGTAAAAGCTCATATGTACAAATGCGGCCTTAACATATTCAGTGAATAGCAGATCATCTTTTTCCGGAACAAATTCAAAATTTTGTCCGACCTTTTCGTATAGATTTTTCATTATTTGTATCTCAAGAATTTTGGCTCCATTCCCGAATATGTTTTCAATAGCATCTGTGAACTCGCCGATTTTGCTGGGAATATCCCGTTTCCTTATTGTGAAATCTCTTTCGAGGTGGAAATAGATCGCCCGTTTCGAAGAATCTCCAAGCGAAGATAATGCCTCATCTACCGCTTCTAACAGAAGCTCTCTAAAATCTTGACTTCGCGACAATTCCAATGCGGATGCTTCCATTAATTTCGTCTCCTTTTCTGTAGTTTTGTAGAACTGGTTTTGTGTTCTACTCACATACATATTGTATCGTGTGATTTAATATAGTCCTTACTTCAGGGTTCGATATATTCCAAAATCAGATATATCTACTCAGAAAAACACATTCACCCTGGACGCACGCAGAATACGACAGTGGGAAGTTTGCAGAGTGTGGAGGCTGATAACTAAGCCGAGGTCAAAAGAAAGATTTGATGAATTCTTGCGAAAGTCTAGAGACGAGAAGTCCTACGCTCAAGGTGTTTTATCAGATATCGTCGAGTCTTTCCATCAAGACTATAGTAGCACACAATCCCGCCCATCGTTTCATGCTTCTTCAGATGTTTCTTATAGACCAGGTCTCTCAGAACTTCCTTGCCTCTTTTGTCGAATTCCTCTTCCCTTACCATCGTAGTGTCATCACATCGAAGTAGATTAGCAACAAAATCGTGTGGCAACAAAAAATACACGCGCTTGGCATCGTATAGGTATGTCTTGTCACGTTCTTTGTACAAAGGAATCAAGCCGCCAGCACGCTCCTTAGCATCTCTCGAATCCTTTGCATGCATCGTGCCAAAAGGTCTCGGAACTTCAGCTCTCTTCTCCAATTCCTCGCTCTCAAGTATCAAGCTCAATTGCTGGTCCAACGATTCAGAATTGAGTGTGAAGACCTTTTCAATCAATCCACCAAATCTGATGCAAACATGATTCACAATGCGCTCCACAATCTTCAAGATCATATTCAGATCCCTTTCAAGATCAACCTGTTCCGCAACTATCTTCGATAGTTTCAAGTTTCTACGATTCACCCTGATAGAGGCATTCGTATCGTCATCGAGTTTTAGTCCATTGTAAACCTCAAAGCCGATGGGCTGCTTTAGCACTGCTTCGGCGTCTATCTTGTAGCCGAAACCTTCAACAGCAACTGTAATAGGATTGATAGACACAAAATCAAGATCTACACCTAGAAAGATCTCAATCGAAATGTTCTCATTATCTTTAAGAAAATCGGTGAGTCTCTTGTAGTCGCTATGCTTCAGTTCATTCCCAATCTTGAAGCACAAGGATTCTCACTCCAACTGGCGTTTGAGTAGATCAACTCGAACAGACTTCGTTATATAATTTATAATTTCCGAATCAGCAGGAACTCTAGAACTCCCATTTTTCATTTGTGCCTAGAATCTGGAAAACTGGAGAATCCTAGCTCTGTCAAACAGTAGTGAATAGTCGTTTATCGCTGAGAACATAAGGGATTTAGTAAATTTATTGTCTCTAATAGAGAGATAAACTTGGGCGCTTGAAGTGCGCGTACGGAAAAAGACTATCTTCTATTTTTCCTGTGCCTTACAGGAAGCTCTGTCTTCTTTTTTTGCTTTTTCGCCATTTTCTTTGCCCTTTTGATTTGTCTATGTTGTTCGCGACCTGCTGCTTTCGCTTTTTTGCTTCTTCTAGCCACGTTTAGACCTCCGTTTAATGGCGCATGCAAACGTGATACTCACTAAAAAGTATTACTGCTGCCACTGAGTGATGAAGCTGAGAAATGTTTCACTAATGAAAAGGCTGAAGAGAATTAAGAAGCTAAAAAGAGATATAGTAGTACACGAAGAGTGCAACATCTACAAGTCAACAATAGAAATTTATGCATGCGCAGGTGAGAGAGAAAATTATGAAAACGTCTGACAAATTGTATGTAGCCAACAGAGATGATTGGCGTGGATGGCTTAGACACAACCATGACACAAAAAAAGAGATTTGGCTGATCTACTACAAGAAACACACTAACAAGCCTAGTATCCCTTATGATGATTCGGTTGAAGAGGCATTGTGTTTCGGTTGGGTGGATAGCATCATAAAGAGAATCGATGACGAGAAGTTTGCCAGAAAATTCACACCTCGCAAAGCCAAGAGCAGATGGTCTGAAGCGAACAAAGAAAGAGCGAGAACAATGATAAAGGAAGGAAAGATGACAGAAACAGGGTTAGCGAGAATCAGCGAAGCAAAGAAGGGCGGAGAATGGTCAAGAACCCCTCCCGTAAGAAAAGAGCTCGTCATTCCCCTCTATATGAAAGAGGCATTAACGAAAAACAAGAAAGCTTTAGGCAATTTCAATAATTTGGCCAAGTCCTACAAAAGGCAGTATGTTGGATGGATCACCAGCGCAAAGAGAGAGGAAACACGCAGAAGACGCCTTAGCGAGGCTATCAGACTTTTGGAAAAAAACGAGAAGTTGGGAATGAAATGACAAATGGAAAGGGACTGCGCTCACGTGTAGCCTGTTGCAGGTTCCTCCTCTGATCAGACGCGCCAAGCTAGACTAACAGCTTAATAGACAGTGCGGAATACTCTAAGAGATAGATTCAGGGGGTGTGGAGTGTATGGGATTAGGTCGAGACTTGGGATATTACGGCGTTTTTTCAGATGATGAGTATCTAATCCTTGGAACACTCCCGGCTGTAGTGACAGAAGACGCTCACTGATGAAATATTTTCTTTTCTTTTTCTGATCTATGATTTCCAACCTAGTTAAGATGTTAGAAATTCCATTTCTCAATCTGTCTAGAATCTAGAAAGTTGAGAGTTCCCCAGTTGTCTCAAAGGTGCACAACCGATAGAGTTGAGAGCGAATCGAATTGAATGAAGGTCTATCATTAATAGATAGGCTGAAGAGAACTAAGAGGTTAGAAAGAGGTAGACTTGCGCATGAAGTGTGCGGGCACATAGATAAGTGTGCTACTTCTTTGAGCGTTTTTCTTTGCGCCTCTTTCTTCTCTCCGCTCTTTCCTTCTTGGTCATTGGTTTCTTCTTGGAGCTTTTTCCCATACCCAACTTGATCACCATGTCAAAATAGTAGAAGTACGGAATGAAGTTTTCGGTTCATGTGCGCTGCCAAAACGCGCGCAAAGCAATTTGCAACAGTCACAACATTAACATATTGGACAATCAGGTTTCTAACCTGTTGCAAAAAGAAAAAGCGAGAATGAGTCGGGGTAGCCTAAGTGTTAGTGCGCGCGTCTGGAGAAGGTCAAAGCCTATCAAAAGTAGTGCTGAAGCCAATATTGTGCCGTACCCTATTCCAGTAGAGGAGTCGACCACCTCAAGCAAGAACGCCGAAATCACTAAGGCAAAATACGAGAACAGAACCATAGGTAGGTTCTCCGTGTGGGGCGTGTGGAGACTACGCTTTTTTCTCACTTACTATCATGGTTGTGGTCGATCTGACTTTGTCGAGTCTTCGTATTTCCCAGGTGATTATTTCTTTAAGTCTATCCACAGTATTGGCTTTGATTTTCGCAACGATGTCGTAGACGCCAAAAACCGTGTTTGCTTCTTTCACCGCGTCAATTCTAGTCAGTGCCCCTAACACTTCGTCCTCTGATCCCATTTCCACATTTATTAGTAAGAATGCAGTTGGCATTCAACCATCTTCCTATTCTGAGGAGATTCGATTTGACGTGTGCGACAGTCAATCCTGAATAACCGCACTCCATAAAAATGTGACGTATATACTTTATATATTGTAAATACTATGCGAGGCTGGGGGCTCAATTGTTAAGCACAACCGCAAGAGTTCTAGCCTACACTTCCCCATTTGGTTCTTCCCCACAGTCTTTCATGGAAATAATAGAGGATAATCTGAATCGCGTTAAATGCGACAGTGATATACGTCGTCTGGGCCCAGTTTCCTGTAACGACCCAAGTGACTGTTCCTAGAACTAAAATCCCAGTGATTCTCCAAGTTGCGCTCTTGATCAAGCTTCTCAATCTTGTATCCATCTCTGATTCCTCCGTAGCTACAAATTCGACATTTCTCTTTCTATCTGAAGTTTGCTGACCGTCGTGATGAGCACAGATCACTTTTCTTTTCAAGAGCATTGTTTATGGCTTTTAAGGCGATGCCAGCACCATTGTCTGCTATCCTTGCAATGCCCCAGAGTATACTCCTCAAATGCGGCAATTCAGGAAGCTCCTGTGCCAATCTGTCTCTTTCCAACTCGATGAAGGTTCTCATTTCCAAGATGCTGTTTGCGATCTTGATATCGCCAATGAAGAAGCTGTCAACAGATTTGAGGACCAAATCGTATGCCAAGTCGTTTAGATTGCTCATTCTTTCGATTACCGATTTTGGCAATCTGTCCATATAGTTTCGTAGCAGTTCAATCACTCTGCGTGCTATTTCTTCGGCATAATCAGCAATCAGCTCAAGATATCTTAACATCAATCCGAAGTACAGAATATGTAGGGGTTCCTTCAACCCTATATCTTGAGCTACTCTCTTTTTTCTCTGTGCAGAGATCAACAGTCTCATGGCAAGAAGAAACATGGTGTCGGCTTCATCTTCTCGATTTATGGCATCCTCTGCCAATGACTCATCGAGGCTCACGAGTGCTTGGATTGCTTCCTTCACAATAGTCAAGGAAATTATTGAAAGCCTTCGGAAGAGCATGTCTACGTTGAAGCTTCTAGGGTCAACAGAACATTGGAGTGTAATACGATCTGGGGTTTCCTCTACGATTCCAAATCCGATTAGTTTTCGCACTGTCTCCCTTACCTCTTTTATGTGCTCAGAACGTATCCTTTCAGAGGCTATTATCGAGATGATATCATGGCCAAGGATGTAGTTGCCTACGATTATACGTTCCAACATTTTTGGATCATCACATAAGTCAGAGTTACATATGTACTCCTCAACGCCTTCCTTTGCCTCTAAAAGCTTGCTTGGAAAGAGTTTAAGTGATCCATCTTTCTCTGGCACTAGGAAAACTGTGTTTCCCCGCTTGAGATTCATTTCCTTGACCCAATCGCTAGGTAAGGAGACTGATAATGTTGAGTAGCCAACCTTCTGTAGCTTTCTACTTTCCATATGATCCCAGCTTGTGGAGTGCTTATAGTATTTATTAATAGGCACAATATAAACATTATGTATTTATCAAAGCGAGCTTATAATTATACCTGCGTGAAAAGGAGGGGTGGTATATATGACCAAGAAATGGAAAGCTGTGAGAGTCCGGCAAGAGCTCGTCAAGAAGGTCGAGAAAGAGTTGGAGAAGAGCCAATACCAAAGCCTATCCGAATTTGTCTCTGAAGCAATCCGACTTCGCATGCAGACACTGGCCAAAGAACGAGTGTCGAAATACCTAGAGCGAGACAGGAATAGCAGAATCACTCAGTTGCAGGCAAAACGATTCTACACGCCAAAACACATTTGGGTCTTTTCGACTCCTCAAGGAACAGTAAGGATCGGAATAACTGATTATTTCCAGGGCCAACTCAAAGAAGTGGCAAATATCATCACCAGCAAAACCGGAGAAGAAGTTTCGAAAGATGAACCCTTCGGCGTAGTAGAAACATGGTGGTTCACGCATGACCTGTATTCACCAATAAACGGAAGAATAGTCTCTGTCAATGCAGCGGTCATCAACAACCCATTCTTACTGAACGCAGATCCCCACCAATGGATAATAGAAGTCCAGCCTACACATGCAAACCTCCACTCATGGACCCACGGATTGCTGAGCTTAGGAGAGTACAAGAAACTAGTAACTAAGCTTGAAGATTGACTCCACAAAAGAAGCATCTTCCAAAGAAGGTGAAGAACATGGGCAAAGTGCGCAAGCCAAAATGGAAGGGTATACGCGTCAAACAAGAACTCGTCACAGCAGCAAAGAGAACGCTTGAGACGAATCATTATCGCAGTCTCTCCGAATTCGTTTCTGAAGCAATACGATTGCGCCTGGATGAACTGAAGCAAATCCACGAGAGAACGCTTGGGAAACAAGCTGAATCTCTAGTCATCCCAGAGCGACTGCTTTACACGTCCCATCACACGTGGGCAACGGTAACACCAGAAGGGAACACGAAAATAGGTTTGTCTTATTATGCCCAAAGCCACTTGAAGGGAATAGCTGGCATCCAAACCTATCCGATTGGGCACGAAGTGACAAAGGGAGAGCCTTTGGGAGTGATTGAGACGTGGATGTTCATGTTTGATCTTTACTCTCCTGTTAGTGGCAAAATCGTCAGAATTAATGAAGTCATCCAAGACGAGCCTTTCAGAATCAACGAAGATCCATGTGAGTTAATCTGGATTGTAGAGGTCAAGCCCAACAATCTTGTCACTCTGGAAGAAGAGTTAAGAGATCTGATGAGACTGTCTCAATATAAAATGTGGGTAAGTAAAACAGCTCGACCACGCATCCTAAGCATCTAACTAGCTTTTTTGGAAATCGCTATACTTGACAAGAACAAGGGGTGCTCCAAAGAAATGACTGCCGTTACCTGCACTTTTAAGAACAAACGCAAACTTCCTCCATGTCGTGCCGCGTGTCCAGCAGATGTAAATGTTCAGGGATATGTGGCTCTACTTCAACAAGGCAGATTCAAAGAAGCAGTGGAACTTGTAAGGAAGAGCATTCCCTTTCCAGCAGTTTGCGGCAGAGTATGCTATTGCCCGTGCGAAGACGCGTGTTCAAGAAAGAACATCGATCAGCCTGTAAGTATCCGCGCTCTAAAATGGCTTATAGCAGACATTGAGCGTGAACAAGGACGAGTCAAACCAGAACCTGTAGCCAAGACACATAGCGAGAAAGTTGCCATAATTGGAGCGGGACCAGCAGGTCTAAGTGCAGCGTACGAATTAGCAAAGCTAGGCTATCCAGTTACAGTTTTTGACGCCATGTCTGAACCTGGCGGCACGATGCGATACTTTATTCCAGATTCGCGCCTACGTAAAGACGTTGTAGCCAATGAAATAGCCTACATCCATGATGTTGGCGTGGAGATTAGAATGGGTCTGATTTTCGGCGAAGATCTGACAATTGATAGTCTCCGAGATGACGGATATGAAGCCATGTTCTTGGCAATGGGAGTGCAGAAAGTTTGGAGTAGAAAACTAAAGAGACAGAATGCGTTACCTTTACCCTCTATTCTTTTGAAGGTAGAAAGCGGCGAAGCCCTCACAGAATTGTCCACTATATCAGTTGATCCACTAACCTTGGAAACTCGAATCCCAGGTGTTTTTGCTGGGGGTGACGTTGTCACTGGAAAAGCCTCGGGTATTGTTTATGCGATAGGAGCAGGGAAACGAGCGGCTATATCGATTCATCGTTATCTGAATAGACAGGATTTGAGAACTGGTAGAAAAGAGGAGATTGACGAGATAACTTGGGTCAAGGATTGGGAAAGAATAGCGAAGAAGCCAAGAAGACACACTAGTCCACGTGCGGATGTTGCGAAACAGAGAGTAAGCTTTGAGGAAGCTGAAGAGCATCTAGCGAAAATCAAGGAAGCTGCCATATTTGAAGCCCGCAGGTGTCTTGAATGTGGCCCATGTAGTGAATGTCTCGGAAGCGAGGGGTTGTGTGAAGCTGACAAGGCAGTAGTTGACGAGGCTTTGTGTATTGGCTGCAACGTTTGCGTGACAATTTGCCCCTTTGACGCTGTGAACAAGAATGAGAAGGGAGTTGCCAAGGTGAGGGTGAATTTGTGTAAAGGCTGTGGGGCTTGCACTGCGAGTTGTCCTGAACAAGCGATAACCATGAGGCTATTTTCAGATGCTAAAATCATGAGGAAGGTTGTGGCATCTTTGAGGGGAGACTTAACATGATGTTCAAACCTAAAATCATTGCCTTTGTATGTACATGGAGTTTATCTGCAGGAATGGGCATTGTGGATCATCCCAAAGTGCGTGGTTGCCCAAAAGTACGCATCGTACGAGTAATGTGTGTCGGGGAAATTAGCCCGACTATCATAATGGAGACCTTTGCCAAGGGTGCTGACGGCGTCTTAGTAGTTGGCTGCCACCCACCTGATTGCCACTTCATTAGAGGAAACCTTCTAGCCGAACGAAGAATCGAAATACTGAAGGAACTCATATCGTTAACTGGCCTTGAACCAGTGCGCCTTCAGCTGAACTGGGCTTTTCCGACCGAAAATGAGCACTTCGTAAAATTGATTGATGATTTTAGAAATCGACTGAGAGTGCTGGGGCCTTCTCCTTTGGCCAGAAAGAGACCAGATACCAACATACTCATAAACATCAAAGCAGCCAAAATGGCAGCAGAGGATTTTAGGATCAGAGATTTAATTGGCAAAGAAAAGAATCTGACTGAAAAGGAGAACCGGTTCAAGGAGAAAATGTCACACGAAGAATTTTACGCCTTATTGCGTGAAGCTATTAAAGTCGAATTCACTCGACAAAAGATTCGTCTTCTGACCAAAGAGAGACCGATGTCTGTCAGTGAAATAGCAGCGCTCATCAACATGAAAACTTCACTAGTGCTTCGCCACATCGTGAATATGCGTAGGAAGGGAATGATAACCCTAGACCACGTGGAAAAAACGACACCGATCTTCAAAGCACTGGAGGTCAGATAGATGGCTCAGAAAAAGGTTGGAGCCGTTCTTGTTGTTGGAGGTGGAGTCGCTGGGATCCAAGCAGCTCTAGACCTTGCTGAATCAGGTTTCAGGGTTTACTTAGTTGATCAGTCCCCAAGTATAGGTGGCGTAATGGCTCAGCTTGATAAGACATTTCCAACAAACGATTGCGCAATGTGCATCTTGGCACCTAAGCTCGTGGCTACCGGAAGACATCCAAACATAACTTTGATAACAAATGGAGAAATCACGGGCTTGAATGGCAAGGCTGGAAACTTCAAAGCAAGGGTTCGAAAAAGAAGTCGCTACATAAACGAAGAAAAGTGCAATGGGTGTGGGCTATGCGCACAGAAATGTCCGGTAGAAGCTGTTGACACATTCAACGCTGGGTTAGGCGATAGAAGTGCCATCTATGTTGAATATCCCCAAGCGGTTCCTTTGAAGTTCATGATAGATCGCGGAAAATGTATAGCATGTGGAACCTGCCAAGAAATCTGCAAAGCCAAGGCAGTTGAATATGACCAACAAGACAGTGAAGCAACTCTTAAGGTAGGCTCTGTTATTCTTTCGCCTGGATTCGAACCATTTGATGCAAGACTGAAAAGCGAATATGGCTATGGACGATTTCCAAACGTTGTGACAAGCATAGAATTTGAACGCATTCTGAGCGCTTCAGGGCCCTACGGTGGACTTGTTTTGAGGCCTTCAGACGGTGAAATTCCAAGAAGAATAGCCTTCATTCAGTGTGTTGGGTCAAGAGATGCCAAAGTGGGAAACAACTACTGCTCTGCTGCATGCTGCATGTATGGCATGAAAGAGGCTATCATAGCTAAAGAACACGTGCCAATAAAACTGGATTGCACAATATTCTTCATGGACGTACGCTCCTATGGAAAAGAGTTTGACGCTTATTATGAACGCGCCAAAGAGGAATACAGCATAAGGTTCGTAAGATCACGAATTGCGAGCGTCATAGAAGATCCGTCAACGAATAACCTCCATGTGCACCATGCGGAAAATGAAGAGCCTAAGAACGAAGAATTCGACATGGTGGTTTTGTCGATTGGAATGCAACCTCCCAAAAGCGCGGAAAAACTGGCCAAGGTCTTTGGAATAGAACTCAATGGATACAGATTCTGCAAAACAAATACCTTTTCACCTGTGGAAACGTCAAAACCAGGTATATTCGTTTGTGGAGCATTCTGCTCTCCAAAAGATATTCCAGAGAGTGTGGCACAAGCCAGCGGGGCAGCGGCGAGAGCAGCTAGCCTTATCTCTTCTGAGAGAGGAACACTCACAACTGCAAAAGAGTACCCTCCCGAGAGAGACATATCAGGTGAAGAGCCCCGACTTGGAGTTTTCGTTTGCTATTGTGGCGTAAACATCGGTGGCGTCATCAACGTGCCAGAAGTTGTAGAGTATATCAAGACACTGCCGAATGTTGTTTATGCGGAACACAATCTATATACCTGCTCACAAGACACACAAAAGAGAATACGAGAAATAATCGAAGAACACAACCTAAACCGTGTGGTTGTGGCATCATGCACCCCTAGAACTCATGAACCACTTTTCAGAGAAACTATCCGAGAAGCTGGGCTCAACATCTACCTCTTTGAGATGGCAAACATTCGTGACCAGTGTAGCTGGGTGCACATGCACGAACCTAAGGAAGCAACTGAGAAGGCAAAAGACCTTGTTAGATCAATAGTCGCCAAAGCTCGCTTGTTGAAACCTCTCAAAAAGCCCACGGTTGATGTTACGCCCACTGGTTTGGTGATTGGGGGAGGTCTGTCTGGAATGACCGCTGCCTTAGAATTGGCAAAACAAGACTTTGAGGTTCACTTGGTGGAAAAGGAGAAAGAACTGGGAGGTCATCTACGCCACATACATTTTCTTCTTGGATCCAATAACCCGCAAGAGCGGATGAAATCAATAATAAGAGAAGTCGAAGAAAAAGAGAGAATTCATGTTTACCTGAACTCTGAAATCTCTGAAGTTGAAGGATACATTGGGAATTTCACGACGACTTTAAACTGTAATGGAGAGAGAAAGGAGTTAAAACATGGCATTATACTAGTGGCCACCGGAGCGATGGAATATAAGCCAACTGAGTATCTCTATGGCGTCGACAAACGCGTGTTAACTCAGCATGAGTTAGAGGAGAAGCTGTGCAATGGACGACTCAACGCTAAAACACTGGTGATGATTCAATGTGTCGGGTCCAGAGAAGAGAAACATCCATACTGCTCACGAATATGTTGCTCTCAAGCCATAAAGAATTCTTTGAAGATCAAGGAGTCTAATCCTGAAACAGATGTCTACATCCTTTACAAAGACATGAGAACCTATGGATTCATAGAGGATTACTATCGTGAGGCAGCAAGCAAAGGAGTTTTGTTCATACGCTACGATGACGAGAAAAAGCCTAGGGTTATTCGAGAAGATGGAAGACTCAAAGTGACGGTGTGGGAGCCAGTCATCAAAACGTGGGTTCTTATTGAGGCTGACCTCTTGACTCTGAGTACAGCCACTATTCCAAACCCAGACAATGAGCATATAGCAAAGATGTTGAAAGTTCCCCTAAGCAAAGACGGTTTCTTCCTGGAAGCTCATATGAAGCTCCGTCCTGTTGACTTCGCAACGGATGGTATATTTCTTTGTGGATTGGCTCACTGGCCGAAACCTATTGAGGAGAGTGTTTCGCAGGCATGCGCTGCCGCGGCTCGCGCGATCACGGTTTTGTCAAAAGAGGCATTGGAAGTGGAGGGAGCTATAGCAAGCGTTAACGAAGAACTTTGCAGCGGATGCGAATTCTGCGAGCCTGTTTGTGAGTATGGCGCCATCAAAATGAAAGAAGTTGATGGAAAGCTAAGGTCACATGTTATTGAAGCTCTGTGTAAGGGCTGTGGTGTTTGCGGTTCCACCTGTCCTTCAGGAGCCATAACCATGCTTCATTTCACAGATGAACAAATTTTTGCTCAGATTAGGGCGGTTCTAAAGAAGGAAGATTGATATGCTTAAGTCGGAATTTAGACCAAGAATCGTGGGTTTCCTCTGCAATTGGTGCTCTTATGCAGGGGCTGATCTAGCAGGTGTCAGCCGGGTTCAATATCCCCCAACCATCAGAGTTGTGAGGGTGATGTGTAGTGGAAGAGTTGATCCAGCTTTCATTCTTGAAGCCTTCAGAGGCGGAGCAGATGGAGTTCTCGTCGCTGGTTGCCATCCTGGCGACTGTCACTACCTTACGGGAAACAACAAGGCGCACAATAGAGTTCTGCTGTTGAAAAATGTCTTGGAACAGCTCGGTCTTGAGCCTGAGCGGCTGAGGCTGGAGTGGGTCTCCGCTTCTGAGGGAGACCGTTTTGCCTCAATCGTTAAGGACATGACCGAGGAGATAAGGAAGCTTGGCCCGAGTCCATTAGGGAATAGAGATCATTTTGATGTCAGGAAATGAGCGAGTCAAAGAGAAGTTGCGCGGTGAAACGGAAGGATGAAGAAGCACAAGCTAACTGAGCATGTTGTCCAAGCACCGATTAGGAGATGTAAATATAGAAATGAGACTGAAGAACCAAAGTATCTAGGCTGAAAATCCGTTTGAAAGTAACGCGACGGTTAGTGTATAAGTCTCTTTGCGGCTTTGTACTTAGCTTCTTTGAGAGCGTGAATCAGAATGCTGGGTTGAAACTCGCCTCATGGTTCATGAGATGCGAGACTTTGGAGCATGTTGATCTTCTGATCAAAGTGTTCAAATGGATTGTTTTGCCTACAAGCCTATTTTATCTATTCTCAGGTTTCATTTTCCTCGGAGAGAACGCTTTGGATGCAATCCTTTTGGGAATACTAATCTTCTTCTACAGCAATTTCCTTCCAGATTTGCCCTCTCTCTTCAGAAGGAAAACTTGGCACGGTACAAGAGATGAAACTAACGATTTGTCATGGTACAAGACATATGCTCTTCTTCTACTTGCTCCACTGTTCATTGGGGTCTTGTCTTGTGGAATACACGTAAGATGGAAGACAACAGAAAGCTTCCATAATTTCAAATCGTTGGCAGTATACGAAGTATTTCTTTTTGCATTGAGTGTTTCTGCCTTCGGTGGTTTAGCAATCTCCTTTGGGGACACGATTAGGATTCTCTCTCTTCCTATGTACGGGTTGATAGGCTACGTGACTCATCTAAAGGTTGACCTGTGCTTCTAAGCAAAATGAATACATTTTAATAATGAATGTACAGGAGGTTCCATGTCAATTACTTATAGTGACTTCTAATCCGTTGACCTTGTATTTTTTGCTTTGATAGGTTTGCGGGGCGTACCTTCCTCCTGCCTTCTTTATCTGAAGTGTGAGCATGTTTTCCTCTTTACTTAGATCTATGACTAATTGTGTCATATGTTCTATTGCGGCAAGAAAATCTCTGGGATGTGCGTTCTTCTCTATTGTCCAATAAGCCAGTGTTTTGTATGCAAACAGTGCAGGACATATGTGACCAAAGAATGTCTTTGTGTTTTCTCTTCCCCAGATGTGTTCCAATACTGTTAGACTGTTGAATACTAATCTTGTCCCTTTGCTTATGAACTCTCTCTCGATTCTTCCAAAGAAATGATGAAAACGCTCAGGATCCCTTGAACTTGGAACTTTCCTTATCCATGATGGTGCCTGATCATAGAAATCGCTAAAGACTAACTCACCTTGTCCTCCCGCGTCTGAGAAACAGTCCAAAACCAAGAGCCTATCTTCCCATCTCTTCGGCAATTGCCTAATCATAGGTTGGAAATGGAACATTATGGCTTGTGGAGGATAAATGAAATCGAGATATATTACTGAATTCCCTTCCAGAATTCCCTGCTTAATGAAAGCAGCCTTGAATTCACGTGCAAACGTTCCAGACTCAACTTCCCACACAACATTCTCACCAAGATATAAGCCCCCTTCAAGAATCTCATCGAGGTTTTGAATTCCTGTCGAATATCGTTCAACCGTCTTTTCGAGTTTCATGTGAAATGCTAACCTTTCAAGCATTAAAAGGGTTTTTATCCAGACAGTGTACATTCATGTACATCGTGAACATAAGACTTCTATATTTGAACACTGGTCAATGCAATAGTGTGGGAAAGAAGAATGCTCAGTTTGGTGGAACTGTCATTAGAAGAATTAGATATGCTGAGATTGATGGGTGATTTCTTTGCTGATAAGCCAAAGATCACGGCTCGGCTTGAGAGCTATACTTCCTCGCACTATGCTCTGGTTTCTACTTATTCAGAACAATTCGTTGTGCCTGAAAACACTGCTGGAGGAATTCTGGAAAGGTTGAGAGAAAAAGTCAATGCTTCTCAATATCTGCAAATTGAGATTTCCGATACCATTGGAAAAGCTGAACTATTATCAGAAGCCGAATTAAACATGCTTCGCATTATGATTGATTACTTCTCTGAAAACCCTAAAATCGTCGCACGAGGCTCACACTTTTCCAATAGAAATGAGCTTGCGGATGCCTACCATTGGTTTTTCGGACTCCCTGACCGCGTGGACGGTAACGTAGTAGCCAGAGAGGTTTCAGCAGGACTAGTTATGAAGCTGCAGAATTCAGTTTCTATACAATTGGAAACTTTGGCCTCCGTGGTGAGGATGCCAAATCCCTATCAGGCTGCACTTAGACAACTAGACATCGCCGCAGAGATGCTTGATCTCAACCCAGCAATCCATGAATTGCTCAGACATCCAATGCGTATATTTGTGGCAAATGTACCTGTCCTTATGGATGATGGTGGTACACGCGTTTTCATGGGTATTCGAGTTCAGTATAACGATGCACTAGGCCCAACTAAAGGAGGTATAAGATACCATCAGGATATAACAATCGATGAAGTAACAGCATTAGCTGCATGGATGACTTGGAAAACTGCAGTGGTTGGTCTTCCCTTAGGAGGCGCTAAAGGCGGAGTACGATGCAATCCAAAAGCAATGTCCAAGAACGAACTCGAAAGGCTTACTAGAAGCTATACTAGAGCCATGTCGAGATTTATAGGCCCCTATAAAGATATACCGGCACCAGACGTCTACACTAACGCTCAAACAATGGCGTGGATAATGGACGAATATAGCGAGATTGTCGGACATAACACCTTTGGCGTGGTGACTGGAAAACCGGTGAACGTTGGGGGCTCACTAGGCAGAAATGAAGCTACTTCACTTGGTCTAACATACGCAATCAAAAACGCGGCAAAATATCTTGGTATGAAGCTCAAAGGTGCTACAGTAGCCATACAAGGATACGGCAATGTTGGATTCCATGCTGCCAAGTTTCTGCACAGTTCTGGGTGCAAAATAATTGCAGTCTCAGATTCCAAGGGAGGAATCTGCAACTTTAGTGCGTTAGACCCACAACTTGTACTTGAACACAAACAGAAAACAGGATCAGTTGTCGGCTACGGCAAAGGGGCGCACGCAATCTCTAACAAAGAATTGCTTGAGCTAAAATGTGACATATTGGTGCCTGCCGCCCTAGAGAACCAAATAACAAAGGCCAATGCAACAAGGATAAAAGCAAAGATCGTTGCTGAAGGAGCCAACGGTCCCGTTACTCCTGAAGCAGATAGTGTGCTTTTTCTGAAAGACATCTTCCTTATTCCGGACATTCTTGCAAACTCAGGTGGTGTTATCGTTAGCTACTTTGAGCAAGTTCAGAACCAGATGAACTACTACTGGACTGAGGAAGATGTACAACAAAGACTGAAGAATATTATTGACAAGGCATTTGCCAATGTGGTCTCGATGATGAAGCAACACAAGGTTAACATGCGTACAGCGGCGTATGTGTTAGCAGTAAGAAGAGTTGCTGATGCCATGATGACTCGTAGACGAATGCCAATAGTTCCAGCAATAACCTCAAAGTAGCCAAATCTAAAGTTCGCTTTTTTTCTTTCTGGACATGTGTACAAAAAACACCAGATATGTTCATCATCAGTTCATTCATGAACACGCTTATAGGGTAGTCTTCGCACTTTCAACCTGATGAGAAAATGTCCGTTCATCTTCACACAACAATATCAAGAAAAACAGACGAAATTCTTGAAGAACTGGCTAGAACCTACGGAACCAAAAGCAGAGTTATAGAAAAGGCTCTTGAAACCATGCTTAGAGTGGAGAAGGTGGGTTCTTGTGAAGACTGCTTGATCAAAGCTAGAGTTGAAGAGCAGAGTAACCTACGAGAAGCTTTGGACTTGATATCCTTTAGAAGAGATGTCATTGAAAGTCTGTTGAAGGTGGCTGTTGGAGACCAAACCTTTGATGACTTTCTGGAAGAACAAAAGAAAGAAGCAAAAAATGCAATCGAGCTGTTGAAAAGCTCGATAAGGTGGAAAGCTCCCACGAATTTTAAAGATTTCCTTGCAGTAGTAGATGAAATAAAGAATTTGACAAGACTCTTTGACATTGCATCTCACAGCGATCTGGACAATATCCTGATTCTCAGACCAAAGATTTTTGGGCGAATACCCGAACTCGTTGCCTATCAACTCCTAGTCATACTGGAAGGAATGGAAGCCCCTTTTGACTTGAGAATCATGGGAAACGACATAATAATCAAGATGATTCGTAACGATGTGTATCTTCTGAAGAAAAGAGATTGCGAACAGCAGCTTTTCGAACAAATGCAAACAAAACTCTCAGTCATTAAACCAGGCATTTTCAAAGACAGTCTAGTTTTAGTAGGTCCAGCCTTCATGAAATGGGCTGAGAAAAGTCTCGATGAGCCTGTAGCCGATCTAGGAATGATGATTGAGGATATTCGAGAGGTCTTGAAGCCGCAAAAACTAGCCGAAGACCCCAGAGAATTTGTAGACGCCCTTCTATCTGCAGGGGTAAAGATGAACTGGCTAAGAAACTGCAAGATCTCTGAAGAAAATGAAGAAACCTTGAAGATATCCTTTCAGTCCTCAAACCCTTCAATTGCTAGGATTGCAATTGTTGCTTTTTCGCTCGCATTAGCAACCAGAGGATGGAAACTTGTTTATCATCAGACTGAGTACGACAGTGGCAGCTTGTTGATCAAGCTCGTGGGAGAATCTGAAAAGAATCTTTTAGACCAACTTGCGGAGATGAATCTCTATCAAGTTGTCAGTAAGCAGTTTCTAGATGTAGTTCCCATCCCTAGAGAAATCTTCGATTCTTTTGCAGCTAAGGTTTACGAAGGTGATAGGAGGAAGTTTGAGGATATCTACAACGATATGGGAGCAAGAATAGCAAACGCAATACGTATGCTGGCCAAAGGCGATCCACAAAAAATCCAACTCTTGTCAAGAGACTTCATAATGGAAAATTTGAATCGAGTTCAACCCGATACAGAGGTTAGATTTGTCGATGACGAACATTTCACGCTAATCTTCAAGAAAATGGATCCTCTTGTGATAAATAGTCAACGGTTCCTAATAGAATCTATGTTGAAAGCTTTAGGATATGAAGTTTCAACAACAACATTCCAGAATCTCCTCAACTTCAAGACAAGAAGGGTAGAAAAGCCTGTTTTGGATCCAGTCCCTCGCAGCGCTGTGATGCAAGCACTTGTTAGTGCTATGTCATCTGATTCACCAGAAGAAGCAATAGAACAAGTCAAATCCACGCTCGACGAACTCTTCCCGCTTAACTATCCATGGACGATAAAGGAAGTGGGTGAACGCCTAATCGAAATGTACAGAGAACTTGGCATAGAAGTTGAAATAGAATACTTTGAAGGAGGATTCACTCTCAAATATAGAACATGTCCATACTACAAACTTGTTAAAGAAGGCCAAAAATCCTGGTTGTGCAACTTCAGGAAAAAAGCCATCGAGCACATAATGACACGTGTAACACGAGGAGGAAAAGGCAGGATAAAAATGATAAAATCACTACTGAAGAACGAGCATCCATGCGAATATGCAATATTCTTGACGAAATTCCTTGAATAACTTGAAGAACGCTATAATCCGATCACCAGATTCTTCCGGCGTGTGCGCTAGGCGTTTTTCTAACTGCTCAAATGTTTCTGTTCTGAAACTGAATCCACTTTTCTGAACCGAGCTGAATTTCTGATTCCCGGGTTTCTGATTCTGAACCTGTGTAGTTTTTTCTGGTTTTTCTCCATGTTTTCACTCCTCGATTCTGAATCTGTGCACATAAGTTCACATAAATTCATGGAAAACCTGAACCTGATTCCACGTTTTAAAATGCTGCGCAACCATGGATTCAATGTGGATTCAGAAAAGAAGGTTAAAACAGGCGATTCTGATTCAGAAAATTCCTGTTTGAAAAATTGTTACACCTATAGAGGTTGGTGCAACCTTTTTCCATGGTTGGT
>JASFPO010000024.1:0-20447 GCA_050115935.1 Candidatus Bathyarchaeota archaeon
TAACTGAAGCCAGGTTCAAAGGAGTTATGTAGAGATGAAAGGAAATCTAAGGAAGATCTTCATAACCAATTCTTTGCTGATCTGCGTGGCAGTTGTATTGGTTATGGGAGGCATCGGTACAGCCTCTCCAGAAACCGTTGTCACTGTTAGCCCCAAGATCTACGAAGTAGCACCCGGCGAGTCCTTCAACGTAACCATCACCGTAACCGATGTTGCTGACCTCTACTCTTATGATGCCAATATGACCTTCAACCCAACGGTCTTGAACTGCACCGGCGTCACAGAAGGTCCCTTTCTCGAAGCAGCCGGCACAACTTGGTGGATGGACCCAGATATACGTAACGATAAAGGCTACGTTCTATTCGGCAACTCGCTTTTCATACCTCTTCCCCCAGAAGGAGCAACTGGCAACGGAGTGTTAGCCAAAGTCACCTTCAAGGTCTTAGCCGAGGGAGCAACCTCCATACACTTTTCAATGACGGCTCTCAACACTCTAGAAGAGGGAACGGGGGTTTCGCAACCGATACAGCATACGGCGGTAGATGGCGCCTTTGCGTATCCGATGTACCATGATTTGGCTGTCACTAATGTTTCGGTTTCTCCAGCCTCGGTTCCAGCCGGTGAACTGATATCTATCAACGTAACTGTCGAAAATGAGGGCAATGTTCCCGAATCCTTCAATGTCACTGTATACTATGATAACACGGCTATCCAAACTCTAGATGTCATCAACCTGCCGTCTGGCAACCAAACAATATTGGCCTTCACCTGGGACACAATAGGTGTGGCCGCCGACAGTTATACCATAAAAGCAGAGACAAGTTCCATTCCAGGAGAAGATAACACAGCTAATAACGTGGGCTACGCTGATCAGGAGGTCACAGTTGAACTTGTACATGACGTAGCTGTCATGGAAGTTGTGCCTTCTTCCACCTCAGTTCCAGCCGGTGAAACTGTGTCTATAAACGTAACCGTTAGAAACGAGGGCAGCGCTACCGAGACGTTTGACGTCACTATCACCTATGACTCTACAGATATCGAAACGAGAACCGCAACCGATCTGGCTCCAGGGGATTCGGAAACCTTAGCCTTCAACTGGAACACAGGGGACGTGAACGAAGGCAACTACACGATCACAGCAACAGCAAGCACTGTTTCTGGTGAAACGGAAATCGAAGACAACACCAACTCGGAAGTAACCATTACGGTAACTGCGCCTCTTCCATCGTTGATACCTGTAGAATTCGTTGTTGGCATCATTATCGTTTTGGTTGCTGTTGTTGCCCTGATATTTCTCTACGCAAGACGGAAATCTGTGAAAACGTAATCTCCATTCTTTTTCTTTGTATTTCTCAGCTTTACCGCTTGCCAATCTATATAGTAAATAATGGTAATCTTGGCGTGTCGATCTATGGAGTAAGCTTCATAAGTCTAGTTAATCCAATAATATACGTAGAGAGCTAGCCAATCTGAGGAGATTGAGTGAGGAGAAACCTACTATACTTGATTTTTGTTGGTCTGCTTGTCGCTTGCACAATTATGCAAGCCGTAGATATAGGTTTCTCACCAGAAGAGACTACAGTTTCGGTTGACCCTCCAACAAACACTGAAGTTGTTGGCCAAACCTTCACTGTAAATGTGAACGTAACCAACGTCAGTGATCTATTTGGTTGGCAGGTCAACATGACTTTCAATCCAGATTACCTAAATGTAACAGAAATCAAACATGGCCCATTTCTCAAGACATCTGGCGAAATGACGGCACCTTTCCCTCCGCAGTGGAACAACACGAGGGGCTTCCTATTTGTCAGTGAGATTATAATGCCTCCGTACTCTGGCAAGGTGGGAGCGAGCGGTAGTGGAACACTTGCCAATGTCACCTTTGAGGTAGTAGACGTAGGAGGAACTCTGCTAAAGTTTGAAACCAAATCGACGAAACTCAATACGGTGATAGGCCTCAATCTGGTGCCAATACCATATGAAGCAGTTGATGGTGCCTTTGACAACAGAGTAGCACCAAATGTGGCGCCGGTTGCTCTCTTCGACACCCAAATAGTAGCCGAGTCCACATCAAGAGAGGTGGTCTTCGACGCCTCTTCCAGCTACGATCCAGACGCGTGGCTTGTCGGTTACATTTGGGATTTTGGCGATGGCACCACTGTAACTCATTTCAGGGATGGATTGAGAGATGTAAACCTAACTGCAACTACACAACATGTCTACAACCAAACCGGGACCTACACGGTCACATTGGATGTGTGGGACAGTGATTGGACAAAAGACACAGCCGGAGCTGACGTCACAGTGAACTATGATGTCGCCATTACTGACCTCAAAATCTCTCATACAGAAGTGATGCCTGGGTCTCCACTAACAATCAACGTGACAGCTGTCAACGAAGGCAACTTCAGCCAATCCTTCTGGGTCACCACTCGCTACTTGAATCTTACAACTGCCGAATGGGTGACAATCGATACAATATCTGTCATCCAATTGGATCCTGAGGTTTCTGAAGTGTTGACCTTCACGTGGAATACTACGGACGTTCCACTTGGCACCTACACCATCTCCGCAAATGCAACTGTCATCAACGGAGAAACCGACACACAAGATAACACACACATCGACGGCATGGTTATCATTGGAGAAGTCAACGTCATGCATCCCACCATAGTCGTACAAGGTCGCACTTTCCATCTTTCAACTGAAAGCAACTCAATCATCTCCGATTTCAACTTTGATCAAGCAGAAAAGAAAATAAGCTTCAATGTTAGTGGCGAAGATGGCACCAGCGGCTTCTGCAACATCACCATTCCAAAAGCACTTCTGTGGCTAGAGGACATCAGCGATGATTGGCAGATCTTGATAGGCGGTGAACTCCCCTTAACCATGGAAGTACAAGAGAATGAAACTCACACGTTTCTATACTTCACCTACACCCACAGCCTCAAAGAAGTACAAATCATAGGCACAGGCGTCGCAACTCCTCCCGTAGCCGCTTTCACTTACTCTCCAGAGACTCCAATCCCAAACGAAACCATAACTTTTGACTCAACCAGCTATGACCCGGACGGCACCATTGTAGACTACCTTTGGGACTTCGGCGACGGAAACACAGGAACTGGAAGCACAGCAATCCACCAATACGAAACACTAGGAACCTACACCGTGAACCTCACTGTCAGCGATAACCACATGTTCTCGGATTGGGTCACCCAAAACGTAACAGTTCTGATTCACGACATAGCCGTGACCGATGTCACTCCAGCTTTAACAGAAGCAATAGTTGGCGAGTCTATATCCATCGATGTGTCCGTAGAGAATCAAGGAGACTTCGCCGAAACTTTCAATGTCACCTTACACTACGACACGACTCTCATCGAAACTCAAACTTTAGAAGAATTCACAGGAACCACAACACTGAATTTCATATGGAACACCACAGGAGTCGAAGCCGGCGATTACGTCATAAAGGCTGAAGCAAGCCACGTTCAAAATGAAACGGACCCAGCCGACAACGCAAAGTCTTTTGATGGCACAATTACCATTTACAGACGCGATGTTGCTGTAGTTGACATCACCCTGTCCGCTACTGAGGTAATCGTTGGAGAAACCGTGTCCATAACCGTTTCTGTTGAGAACCAAGGTGATTTCAACGAGACCTTCAATGTCACAGTTGCCTATGACGGCAACACCATCGAAACCAAGACAGATATCATCCTGAACGCTGGTGACCACACAACTCTAGATTTCACTTGGGACACTACAGGAGTCGATGTGGGAGATTATACAATAACTGCTGAGGCGATTCTTGACGTCGATAACGACCCAGACGACAACACAAACTCGAGTGACATTATCACCGTCCAAGAAGCATCGGGCATCCTCCTGTACATGGTAATTGCAGCAGTCATAGTAGTCATATCCGCATCATTGTTGGTTTACTTCTTGAAGGTAAGGAAGCCAAAATGACATGGTAAATCGCATTTGGGGAATCTCCTGTTTTGATAAACAAGTAGAAGCCATGTGGAAGACGCCCACAAAAATCCAAAACAAGGGTCAGAAATGGAAAAAAGATATAGAACTTAATGTGGGAAAATTGATATGATTGGATGACCAATGAATAAACTAGTTGTAGGTGAATCAGATGAGAAAAACCCAGCTATGGATCGTCGTTTTAACCGCTTTGCTAATCACTTTGAACGTGAAGAGTGCGACTGCTCCTTCTGTACCTGTGGTTTCCGTTGACCCTAAAGTAAATTCGGGACTGACAGGAACATCCATAACTGTCAACGTCAACGTGACCAACGTAGTCAACCTATATTCTTATGATGTTAATATGACCTTTAACCCTGCATTCTTAAACTGCACTAGCGTCACTGAAGGCCCCTTTCTCGGAACAGCAGGCATGACCTGGTGGATGGAACCTGAAATACGTAACGACAAGGGCTATATTCTCTTCGGCAACTCGCTCTTTTGGATGATGCCACCACCCCCGCCTGGAGCAGGCGGCAACGGAACCCTAGCTACAATCACTTTTGACGTCCTGATAGAAGACGGAACATGGTTGAACTTCTCGAGGACGGAACTCAGTACACTCGTAGAGGAAGGAGGAACATGGATTCCCGAACCGATAGTCCACGACATCGAGAATGGCATGTTCACCATTCCAGGCGACGTCAACGGCGACAGAACCGTTGACATCTTTGACATAGGAACCATCAGTGCTCACTGGTATCCCGGACCACCTGTGGGACCTTTAGGTTACAGCACACGTGCTGACATCAACAAAGACGGAAGCGTGGACATCTTCGACATAGGCATAACAAGCGCGCACTGGGGACAATCTTGGTAGAAAGCGTCTTCTGAACTACTTCTCCATAAAGTCACTGGGAAGACTTGATGAAGCGCGCGAATTGGGATTATTCAACACTTGCTCCGTAGTGCACCGTTAGGTTCATCTAGTCGTCTCGAAGAGCTCCCAAGTTTTGCTGAGCCAAAGATTCTCTTGTCTGTGCTGAATTGTCAACCTGTGAGCCTCCTTGTATCCATCTAGATGTAGATACCGATATTTAGAGTGCTAAATCTTGGCGCTTTTTTCTCAAGAGGCTTTGCTGAAAACACACTCCGCGTACAAGATACTAATCTGGCACATCAAGATTGCCCTGAATGCTTCATTCTTCATTCACACCTCGATCTATCCATTGACGGTCGCCATCCATGGAGTTGGTTGAATTTCCATTGTAACAAGATCCTAATATTCGTGATATATTTGGTGGTCCACAAAAAAGAAATATCTGGTGCTGGTATTATATTAAGAGGAGAGTTAGCAAAGGGGGTAAAGGATGAAATCAGTTGTTTTAGAGGAGGCGATCATCTTTGCACCAGGCGAGAGAATACTTATGGAAGATCACGTTAAGTACGAGGGAGGTCTCACCTCTCTAGCCAAAAAGATAAAGGGACATCTTACCATAACTGACAAACGATTCATGCTCGTTGCTGATACAGGACAGCTGGCAAAAAAGGAAAAAACAGTAATAAACACGATCCTACCATGTTTGTTATCTTGTGACATTAACCCGAGGTTCCTTGGCGAAACGTTGATCGTTTCGTTTGAAGACTGGACTGGATTTTTGCAGAGACCTCGGTTCAAGGTATCCGATGCATCTTCGTGGACGAATGCAATAGAGAGTCTCTTATCGACTAGGAAAGAAGTTGAGTCTGTTTCTGAAATGAAGAAGAAGATTGAGGACTTTAAACAGTTTGTTGCATTTCTCTCATTAGAGAAGTTCATTCGCCCGTTGTACTTTGATCCAGTTTCACGAGTTCTCAAAGTTGGCGATCAACAAGCCTTTATAGGTTTTGACTGGACCGTTCAAAGTCCACCAGATCTCCAGAAAAACCTTGAGCGCTGGTTGGGTGAATTTCTCGCAAGGAGGTGAAAACGAAAATGGTAGAAGCCAAGGAAGTGAAGGTCGAAGTCGAGATCTTCCGGAAAAGAAAACCAAAGAAAGAGGCTAGTCTGATTGAAAGAGCAATCGCAACTGATGACTTGCCTAAAGAGATTACAGGTGAACCTTTGAAGTATGCAATTGATGAAAGGACTCCTATTGATAGAATGAGAAAGGGATCATTGATTCATGTCCCCTCGAATTATATGGCTTTACTCTACACTGAGGAAAAAGAAGGAATCATCCGTGTACACGGGGTATACGGTTATTCAGAACCAGAGGCTCCACATAAAATTGAGGAATTGCCAGAACTCAAATCCAAAGGCCTTATACGAAAAACCTACAGTCTTAAAGTCGTCTACATCAAAACAGATAGAGAGGATTTCGGTATATCTCCCCATCCAAAGAGAGTATACTCGTCACGGTTCTATACCCTATCAGTCTTGACGACTGATCTCATTCCTGTTAATTATCGAGTTTTTCGTTTCGAGGTTCAAGTCCTAGATGCAGCCGCTTTTGTGAGTAAATTGTCTGCCAAACGAATAACCTTGACATATAGAAAGGTAAAGGAATACCTTTTATACGAGTTTCATTGGATCGTTGATGAAATTTTGTCGAAATACGACCTACTGAGTGCCATAAAGGATAAGTTGCAAATTCAGAAAAAAGTGATGGATAAATTCAGTAAGGTTGTAGGCAACATTTCTCTGGAATTGCTAGGGTTCGTGTGGGACTATGATATAGATACAGATATTCGAGATAGATACTTTTGGTTACATGTTCAAGAGGTTTCGCCACCTGATGTGCTTAGAATGGAAACCCTACGCGACATGGCAGGTAAATTGGCGAAGTCCCAAACAACAGCTGGAGCTGGAGCGCGAGCCACTGTAGAGCTAGCTTCTCAAAGGTAACGTTCAGCAAACCGTCGGCAGTTCACCGACAATAGGAGCTAAAATGATCAGCAGAGGAGAAACTAGAAGAAGAGACGTATTTCCTCCAGAGGTTGGCACTAATCCTGAAAAGTTCTTTAGAGAACTAGGTCGAAGAGGACTAGAATTATACTACACTGCTAAGCATTTTGTTTAGTGGCTCGTAGTATACAGCACATCAAAGACGTCATTAGATTTAGACAGCTTCGACCAGTGGCATCTCAAGGTCCAGTTTCCTTACATGTCCTGCAATCTCTTTGAAGACTTCCAAGTGTTTCTCAATGTCTTCCTTTGTGTGTTGCACAGAAATCGTCCATTGTTCGTCTGGGCCCAAGGCGCTTGGTATGATGCCTCTGTTCATCATAATTACCGTGTAGAGGTAACATCTCGCGATGTCTATAGTCTTTGCGAAGTCTCTCCAATTCTCGATTTTCTTTGCCCTCGTAAAGTGAATTGTGCCACTCGTTCCAGCCCACTGAACTATCGCTTTTATATTGGCATCTTTTATGATGTTTTCATAGCCCTTGGCCAGCATTCCTGAAAGCTTGGTTGCTTCATCCATTGCCTTCTCTGTCAGTACTTTTGAAAGAGTGACTAACCCGGCAGTTATGCAGAGAGAGTTTGAGTTGAAAGTGCCCGCGTGGGAGACTACACCTGGTACGACAGAGTTCATTATGTCTTTTTTCCCTGCTACAAGGGACAAAGGATAGCCTCCAGCAATGGCTTTGGCCATGGTCATAAGGTCCGGCTTAACTTTGAAATGTCCAGAGGCTCCTCTGTAGAATTTTCCACTCGTTTTCACCTCGTCAAATATGAGAACCGAATTGTATTCGTTGGCTATCTTCCTTAGTCCTTCCAGAAACCCAGGTTTGGGAAGGATGTAGCCCATGTTCATTGGTATTGGCTCCATAATGATGGCTGCTACGTCATTTCCGTTTTTTTCCATGATGGTTTCGACGGCTTCCAAATCGTTGAAGGGTGCCACCAAAGTGCATTTAACCACTTCTTCCAGAATTCCTTTAGAAGCGGGAACTTGACTTGGGAATCTGGGGTGTCCAGCTTTAGCCGTTGTAGGTTTCACGTTCACTAGAAAACTCTCTGGAAACCCATGGTAGCATCCCTCAAACTTCAGTATCTTTTTTCGCTCAGTGTACGCCCGGGCAAATCTGACTGCGTAGTTTGTGGCCTCTCCTCCAGTGGTGGAGAACTTCACCATGTCAACCCCGAAGCGTTTGCATATGAGCTTCGCCAGCCTGTACGAATCCTCGAACTCAAAGCCGAGGATTGTGCCGTTTGCGATCCTGTCTTTCATTTCTTCTACCAGCACAGGATGAGAGTGGCCAGCAACCAAGACACCGAAAGCCATGTGGAAGTCGATGTACTCGTTGCCATCAACATCCCATAGTCTGCTTCCCTTTCCCTTGGTGAAGTATACGGGGTAAGGTTCCATAGATCTGTAGTTGCTGTGAACGCCGAACGGAGTTACCTCAACGCTTGCCTTGTAGGTTTGCTCAGAGCGTTTTGTCTTCTGCAAGAATTTCTTCCTTTCTCTTTCATAGATTGCGCTCATTTTTCTGCCCTCAATTAGAAACATATGTTAGTAAAATCTAGTTAAAACTGTTTACGCGCACTAGTGGACAAAGGATCGGAGGTATTCGAGAGCGTAGCGAAAGAGATAGCTCGTGAAAAACACGAAGCGTGCACATGCTTATGTAATTTGTTCAGACGCGAGCGCTCTTCAACCTCAGGGCAAGATCCGCCGTTCTTCTCCCAAGATCTCGGCAAAACTTCAATTCCTCTTTATTTGGGGATTCAACGGCTGCAGCCCCATAGTGTTTGTCGTCCGATCGACCTTGAACGATCATCCCATGTACAAGTAGGGCTTTCAATATAGAGAGCAAAGTGGTCTCCGCGCCGGTTGCGGTTCCGCCAGCACTGGTGAAGGCTGCGCCGATCTTTCCTTCAAGCTTTCCATGAATTTCCACGGATTTGTCAAGGAGAGCTTTGAGTTTTGCAGACATCTGCCCATAATAAGTTGGAGAACCCATTATTATTCCATCAGCATCCAAAAGGTCCTTTAACGTTGTTTTGTCAGCCTTCTTGGAAACAACTATGACTCCGTTCACCTTTCTTGCGCCCTCCGCTACCTCCAAGGCCATTTTCTTTGTGTTTCCAGTCTCAGAATCGTAGACAATCAAAACCTTGGCAGACACTGTCATGACACCTAACACTTCATACACACTTGACTGATATTTCAAACTTGTCAGAGTATCGCTCAAATAAGGGAATTTGGGTTTCGAATATAACGTTGAAAAGGGGAAATCTGCAAACCATATTCTGAGTTCACAATGTCTTAATACGTTTTCAAGGTAATTAGCCCTAGACGTGAAGAAGGAAGTAAGAGCAATGACTATTCCCATCTATAGACCATATGTTTTTCTTAGATGCAGAAAATGTGGCAGAAAAACGGAACATGTGCTTGTTGACATCACTATTGCATCTCGGAAAAGAGGGATTGAGGAAACTTATGAGTGTCAAGAGTGTGGAGACGTGAAGAGGGTCTATGAGTTGTCCTCTGAACTTGAGTCCGCGCTTAACATGAGGGAGGGAGAGGTATCCATTGTAACATATACATCTACTGTGGACAAGATGAAGATCTTCTCGGATTTTATACGCGAGGGACTAGAGAATGGTGATCTAGTTGACTACACCTATCCCGATAGTGAAAGTGAAACGGTTAGGGCAAAGCTCGAGAGATATGGAATTGATGTCAAGAAAAAAGAAAAAAATGGCACTCTGCTCATGAGAAGCCTAACCGAAGAATATCTGCCTGATGGCCGATTTGACAAAGACGGAGCCATTGAGAAGATACTTAACAGGAGAGCAAAGGCCAAGGAAAAAGGTTACAAGCATTTTAGAGAACTTGAGGACGTTGGCGACTTCTCCTTTCTAAACGGCAAATGGCAAAACTACATAGACCTGTGGGATGATCCAAAATGGGAGGTTCCTTCAGGCTCAGACACAGAGGTGCTTTCCTATTCACCTTTCATAATAGAACTAATTGCATTTGACGTTGAAAAGTTCGGTGAAGCACAGATTGCAGAAATGCTCAAAGCCTTCTGGGAAAGGAAGCCTTCATCAACATTATTCATTGATACGCGCGCGTACACGGTTGCCACAACCCATTTACAAGAGTTCATGGAGCAATTTGCAAGCACGCAGATTCTGAAACAGATGAACGGCAGCCAAAAAGTCTTACTTCAAAAACACATTCACCATTGACTTCTCCGAGTTTAACCCGTTTTCTTCTTCCTCTCTGCAGCAGGTTATTAGTATCTTCCTTGTTCGGCTATGAACGAATTGACCGCTTTGAAGTAACGAGTTTACATTAGCCAGATTCAGAGTTGCGCGCGCGTTCAAGATTTCTTTTTATTATACCAATGCTCTTCTATGAACTTAGGTATCTCTGTAGAGCTAGAAGGCCCAACTAAAACCTTCCATCCGGATAATCTCTCGATCTCACTACCTAGGTTTGCCACCATACCAGGTATGATCAACGTCCTATGCTTCACTTTTTCCTCTACGCCCGACTCCTTGATAGCCTTAACTATCATGTCAGCGGTTAACCCACCCTTAGCCTTGCTTGCACGAGCCGCTGCGCTTTGAACACCTATCCCCTCAGTATCGACTACTAACAAGTAACAATTGTTGCTGATATCAGAAGACTGAATGTCAGACGATACAGTGAAGTATGTGAGGGTGAAGTTTGTCGTAAACAGAACTGGCGAGTTTTCATCAGGTTCTCCAAAGACTCTGAGCCCAGGTTCAACCCCAGTTGGCTTCCTCGGATCAGAGTAAATGTTCTGACGAAGTATGAGTAGAGGTAATGTTGCCCACCCATCCATTGTATGCATTATAATTAGGTTAGCGTATTGCGTCATTAATATCGAGGCGACTGTAGCTTCCGACCACTTAGCGATCTCCGACTCTTGGTCCATCCAAACCGCGAGGGGAGTGCCTAGTAGCGGAAAGCCAAGAAGTTCGTCACCTTCTCTACAGGCCATCCAGCGGAGGGTCATGAAGTTGCTAACGGTGTCTAGGAGTCCTCCGTTTGGATTGGTGCCTGGATCCAGAACAATGTCCTCTACGCCATACTCTGTTAGAGTCTTCGTCATGGATCTGAGAAGGTTGAGATCATTCGGGGCGAAGACGACAAGGGGACATTTATACATCAACGCTAAATCCGCCATGTCCCGCCAATTGTCCTTTGTAGCAGCATAGATGAGAGGTCTCTTTCCTGAGACAGATGACAAGCCAGCCTTGAGTACATTCGGATTGAACGAGCAGAGAACAAGCGGCAAGATTGTGTTTTCCGCAATTTTCTCAACAGCGGTCCTAAACTTTGCAGGATCATTTGATGTAGATCGAACCGCCACTAGATCGAGTTTCAGTTCTTGGCCGAGATAAGTGTATGAATAATCTTGAATTTCCTTGACGCGCTTTTGCAGCTCATCACAAGGCAGATCATCTGTGACATCAATCGCAATTGCCGTAGGGTTAATGTAGGCTAGTTCATGGCGATACATCACGAACTCTCCACCAATTCTGACAGCACTCTCGTCTTTGCCGATGGTGATTTCCTTAACTGGTGGCTTAAGGAGTTTCCAGAGTTCTTCGTAAGCTTTTTCATATTCTTCCTTGAAAAGCGGGGGGCATTTGTCCATTGAGGCTTCTCTGTTGACTAGTCTGACTGCGAATGCCATGCAGTTCTTTTCCCCACACTTCTCGCAGTTAGTTCTTGGAAGCAATTTGTATACGTCAATTGGACTTGGAATCTCCCGTTTGCCTCTTTTCTTAGTTCTATTTTTGAGCAACCTTTTCCTCCACCTCAGTCTCTTCAGACCTTCATGGAAATCCATTCAGTAATCTTCGTGGGTTTCTCGACTTCTTTTCCCATCAGCTTTCCGATAATATTCTCAACAGTCTTTACGGCTGTAGGGTGCATCATCATGAAGTAATCAACGCCAGCTAGGAGGCCGGTTAATGCAGTCACGGTTTCCCATAATGGGCCTCGGAGTTCACGAGGTTCCCACTGGGCGGTCATCTTTTTCCAAGATTCTCTGGCAAACCAAGCGTTCGTTGTCCCTGATGACATGGGATGTTGAAGCTCATAGTCGCCCATCAATGCAGCTAAGCGAATGCGCGCCATCAGACTGTACGTGAATTCCAGCCCAGAGCCTAAAGGAGCTGTTGAAGTGTCCATTACTATTTGTTCTCTTGGGAGTATTCGGTAGAGTGTGCGATTCAACTCCCTTGCTTCGTTCATGTCCATACCTGAAAGTGCGAGCGCAACGTGTCCATGTTCTTTGATTGTCTCCGCTGCTCCTTGGGTATCCATCCAGGGGCTTACTGAGCTAATCAACAAACGTTCACCCTCTGCTACCTCGGAAACCTCTTTAAAAACAGCCAGGTCCTTAACAGGATCTCCACATCCTCCAACTGCAAGTGGAACATCCACTGCTTGCAGAACATCCTCAACTGTTTTCGCTGCCTCTTTCGGAGGAGTGTCTTTCGTTTTTGGATCGATGCTGGTTAGTTGTAGCGTAATCATCTCTGCTCCAAACGTATCTACGCAACGTTTAGCCCATGCTGTCGGATCTTCCATGACATCTTTGATATGTGTCTTTATCGCTTTCGGTAGTGGAATTTTCATATCGAAAACGTCGCAGGCAATCACTGGAGGATGTGACAACGGTTTTCGTGAGGTGAAAAAGGTAGGAGATTTTTGGCCTCCTATCACTATGGACTTCCTGCGCGTTCCACCTTCACGTTTTGTGGCCCCTAATTTCACTTCGACGATTTGTCCGGGGTATTCCATGATTGGAGGGAGAAATGTGACCTTCTGAATTTCTGCGGGCTTTACCTCAGTTGGTGCAACAGGCTGTGGTGGAAGAGTTGTCATGGCGGCTGGTCGCAACGTAATTCCTAACTCTTCTAGTTCTATGTCTACATCTTCAAGTTCGATTTCACCAGTTTTTGCGAGAAGATCTAAGATATCAGAGCCAAATCTAGTTGCAGCCTTGTTCCGTTTTTTCTCATCTTCCATTGCATTTCACCTTCTTGACATGCGATCGCGTTCCCTTGCTTATGTCTGGAGCATTTTGCTTCTCTATTTGAATCGGTTACGGTAAGTGAGATAGTGGATTCGCATACAACGTAATAAACAATGTGAGCGTTGTTTTGTCTTGTCTGCAAAGTTGGCTTTTCAAATCGGTTTTGGTTATTGTTGACTTTTACGCTCGCACTGGCTTTTTCCTGTGACTATTTGATGCGACCCAGTCTTTTTAGAAGATTTACTGTGTCTGGATATTTGTCCAAGTTCTTGTGTGGTAGGTATAGCGCGTTAATGTATTCTCTCTGAAAGTCCTTATCAGCGGCCAGTTCATGATATTTTGCGGTTGCTGCTATCTTTTCGGCGTAGTCTCTCTCTTCTTTTGAGATCAAGCACATTCTAGAGCCTGTGCCAGCGATGTTTCCGACAAACTCGACGCGATCCAATGGTAATTCCGGATACATGCCAATAGTTCTAGCGTTTTCAGGGTCGATATAGTTACCGAAGGCTCCCGCCATGAACAATTTGCTTATATCGTTCTCTGTAATGGGTTCCTTTCTCTTCTCTCCAAATCTTTTCATGAGAATCTCCGCACCCGTTCGCATAGCGGCTTTTGCCTTTTGCAGTTCTCTGATGTCGCCTTGAGTTATTATGATGTCAGTATCTGTAGCGGTTTCTGCTTGTGGCGCAAGCACAAATTCCCAGATTCCCTTTGGTCCCCTTCTCAAACGGTTCGTCTCTTTGGTCATTTCAGGGATAAATTTGCCTGTCAGATCTATCAAACCGGCTTTGAGAAGCTCAGCTGGGATATCTACTAGAGCCGATCCACATAGGCCAACAGGGGGTTTGTCCTCTATTGTTCGATAGTTAACTGCCAACGTTTCAGGGTTGATGCTTACTCTTTCTATTGCCCCGGTTGCAGCTCTCATCCCGTGTCTGACTTGCATGCCTTCAAATGCGGGTCCAGATGCACATGAGTCAACTAGCACAAGATCTTTGTTCCCTAAGTCGATCTCTGTGTTCGTTCCTATGTCGAGTGCCATGCATATCTCATCGGATTCCAACATTCTTGTTGCCAGTATCACCGCTACGTTGTCTGCCCCCACGAATCCGCCAATTATTGGGGCATGATAGACGTTTGCCCTTGGATGAGACATTAGTCCTATGTTGCTCGCCCGGATGTTAACGCCTCTCCGCAGCACTGGGGGGTAGGGCGCAAATGCGACGTATCTGCCATAAATGCCGAGGAGGCAAAGTTGCATTGCGGTGTTACCGACAAAGCAGAGCTCATAGATCTCATTTTTCTCCACTTTTGCCTTTTCACAACACTCCTTAATCATCTCGTTAATCCCTGACACCACAGCTCCTTGTAGCTCTTTGATGCCCTTCTGTCCCTCCATGATCTGATGGCTTATCCTTGACATTACCTCTTCGCCCAACGGGATTTGAGGGTTCATCCTAGCAGAAACAGCGGCGACTTTTCCAGTGTTGAGATCCATTAGGAAGCCTGCAAGTTTTGTTGTTCCGACATCGACGGCAAAGCCAAAGCATCTGGCAGAGGTGTCTCCAGGCTCAATATCTATGATCTTGTTCTTCCAACTGACTGCAGTAACCGCCCAGTCTGCATCTCTAAGCTTACTAGCAAGGTCAACACCTACTTCGAAGTCGAGATTCAAATCAATGGGTAGCTTGTGTTTCGCATTCAGCGCATCGAAAAGCCTATCTTCGTCCGATCGACAATCGTGAAGGGTTGGTTTTGGCAGTTCCACAAAATACTTTTTGACAAATGGGTTAAGTTGCTTCACCGGAACTTCGAGACCAGCTGTCTGTAACCTTTGCTTTCCAATTCTACTCCTTTCTGGAACATAAACTGAAATGGTAGTACTTGGTGTCGCTTGACATGCAAGTCTGTAGCCTGCCTTGATCTCCTCTTCTGTGATGTGCTTTAGCTCTTGCTCTGTGAGGGAGTTTAGCCCTTTTGATCCCTCCTCGATTTTGACTTTGCATTTTCCGCAAGTACCGTTTCCACTGCAGAGCGAAGAGAGGTCGATGCCTAGCGACTTAGCAGCATCAAATATGCTTACGCCTTTTCTGAACCACTTTCTTTTTCCATACGGAAAAAACACGATCTTTACTTGCCCTGGTCTTTCGACTTCCTCTCTCAAAGTCATTGTTTTCTACCAGCTTGATGTCTTATTTTTTTCTCTTCTTTTCCATGAGCTTTACTGCAGCCTTGATTTCTTGGATCAACAGCTTAACCTTGTCTACTGCCTCACCAGCGTCTTTGCCAAAAGCGTCTGAGCCCATTTTGGATTTCCATTGTTCGGTGACTGTTCCACCGCCTATAATGGTCTTAACTTTACCTTTCAATCCCTTTTTCGCAAGTTGATCCTCAACGTCTTTCATGGACATGAGGGTTGGGGTCATCATGGTTGACATTGCTATAACTCCGACGTCTTCTTCAGCGGCTTTCTTGACAAACTCTGAGGCTGGCACGTCTACGCCCAGATCGATCACTTCGTATCCAGCTGCTGTGAGCATCGCTTTCACGATGTTCTTCCCTATGTCATGGATGTCGCCTTCGACCACACCAAGAAGAACCTTCTCTTTTACTTCGGACTTGTCCGTCTTCAAAAGCGGAAGGAGTAGCTCTAATGCTGCGTACATGGCTTCACCTGCCAAAAGCATCTCGGGGAGGAAGTATTCTTTGTTCTCGAACTTATCGCCAACGACCTCCATACCTTTGGATAATCCTTCGGTGATTGTCTTCATGGGTTCAATCCCTGCGTCGATAGCCTCTTGAGCTAGTCTTACACACTCCTCGGTTTCGCCTATGATCACTGCTTGTCTTAGCTTCTCAAGAATTTTCTCTTTCTCACTCATTCCTTTCCCTCCTTTTCATAATCTGTTTTCTTTAAATGGCTTTTCGTTTTTCTCATGCGGGACGGATTGCATTCGTGTGCCATATTCGATGGCAGCGCTCACAAATGCCTTTATGTGTTCTCTGGGTGTTTCAATCCAGTAGTCACATCCAGGACAGACCATGTCAGTGCCCTCGTCAATGACTTGCTTAACTCTATCTCTGATAACCTCAACGGATGACCCATGTATAACCTTGTATGGGTCGATATTTCCGCCCAGTATGTAATCAGGCTTATGCTCGTCGGCTATTTTCCTTGCTTCAAGCATCGACGTCTTTTCATCCATTGTGATGGCTTCCGCCCCACAGTCTATCATCGAAGTGATGACTTCAAGTCCTCTGCTTATCAAGCTCCCACATATGTGAAGGACTCTGGGTGGACTTATCATGTTTATCAACTCGCTGAGGTGAGGCTTAACAAACTCGTCAAAGTGTCTTGGCGAGATGTTGTTTAGAGAGGCTCCCTCCTCTGTAAAAACAATAATATCAGCTCCTGCCTCTTTAAACGCATCTGCAACCGCAGCATAATACGGGTTAAGCGTCTCATAGATTCGATGAATCTTTTCAGGCTCTTTTATCATGCTTTTGTGAAACTCAATCGGGTTGATAACATAGCTTCCGATGCTCGTGAAAGGGCAGTTGACAATGCCGACTACTGGAACCTTGCCTCCGTAAGATTTCTTCAATGTCTTAATCGCCTCAATGGAAACTGGAATCCTCCCTCTTTCAACAAACTCACTGGGATCCTCTGGAATATCCATCTCGTCAATGTCAGAGGCAATAAATTTCTTCACAGATATCCACTTTACTTTCCCCTCAAAATACTCGCAAGGCGCACCAAGAGCCTCTGCTTCCAATGTCATGTCAAACGGAACAGACATGTTCTCGCTGCCAGTAAGCTCATGAACACCAGCTGCCAGTCTAGCCATTTTCTCAGGATCCTTATGAGCTTCTGGCCAATACGCGTCAAAGGTCTTCATGCTATCCAATGTGAAAGTTCGAGTAGAACACCAGACTGGAAGTCGATCGATGTCTCCTTTGTTTCCTTCAAGAACCGCAATTAGTCTCTCATAGGGATTCATTTCCACCGCTTCCTGTTAGTCCATCTCGGCAAGTTGCATACATGAATTCTTGTGCACCGCTGTAGGTTAAGTCTATGAATGTTATTCAAAACCACCATGAAGAGGTTTAAACCTTTCTGTTGAACAAGAGAGAGAAATGTAAACGAAATGCAAAAACCGCATTTCCAGAATAGGGACTTGTCATAATGGTGCAAATGCTTTGGAGCGCTGGATATGGACGCATATATTTCGCCTCTGCAAGGTTCTGTAAATAGCGCCTGATCAGTCGCTGGTGAAGATTCATTCTCTGTCATTGTGGAGTTCCATGTTGGATGGAAGCTTTCACAAAAGCCTTTATATGATCTGTAGGAGTTTCCAGCCAGAAGTCACATCCTGGAGCTACAATGCTAACGCCGTCTTCTATGCAGCCCTTCACAGCATTGTCAATCCTTTCAACAGGACCCTTATGTATCACTTCAAATGATGGAACATTTCCAATTATTGGGTATCCCTGCAAAACTCTGTCAACTGATTCCCTGGCCTTTTTTATCGGAGTTCTCTCATCCACCGCTATGGCGCTCGCCCCACATTCAACCATCTTATCCACAATCATCAAAGAAGAACCGCATATGTTCAGAATCGTGGGCGGCTTAAGACGTCTGATGATCTCCTTCAGATATGGTTTAACGAACTCGTCAAAATGCGTCGGAGAAATGTTATCATTTGAGGCCCCCATACCATGCAGAGTGATTATGTCAGCTCCAGCATCTCTGTATGAACCCCCTATTTCCGCATACACGTCGAGAGTCTCCTTAAGAAAGTGGTGAACCTTCTCTGGCGCCTTCCTCAACCACTTCAAGAATGTGACAGAATTCACCAGGTAGCTGCTGATACTCGTGAACGGTGGGACCATGTAGACGTTCACGGGGGCTTTGCCTTCAAATTCCTTCTTCAATCTTCTGATTGCTTCGACCACTACGGGGACTCTTCCAGCTTGTGACACGTCCTCTGGGAATTTGAGGTCGGAAGGGTCTTCCACGTGAAATTCCCTAACCGACGGCCACTTTATCTTGTCCTCGTGAAACTTGATCTTGGCTCCCAAGACTTCTGCCTCGACTGTCATGCAAAATGGAAGCGATACATTGTCGAGGCCACATAATCTGTGAGCGGCTGAGCCAAGCTTGGCCATTTTTTCAGGGTCTTTGTGTGCCGCTGGCCAATAAGCATCGTAGGTCTTCATGAATTCAGTCGTGGAAACGCTGGCGGAGTTCATGCAGGGGATTCTGTCAATATCATCTTTTTTCCCGTTTAAAACGTTCATCAATCGCTCGTATGATGTCATTTCTCTCTCCATTGTAATCACGTCGCGTTTATGTTATTTTCTCCTGAGACTTAAAGTTATGTGCACCGAATCTTCAAATAAGCGAAAGTTTACTCTCCACGATCTATCCCTTAACTGCTTCAACCATAGCTTTGATGTTGGCGATCGGCGTTATCGGGGAGAAACCGCAGCCCGGTTCAAGAAAGTCAACGCCTGCTTCCAATGCTCTTCTCGCTTCTTTCTTCACATCTTCTGGAGATCCGAAGATTAAAGTACTCTTAGAGGACACATTGCCTAAGACCTTAGCGTCGCCGACGAGCGGCTTCATTTTGGCGACATCAACTGAGTCGTCTACGCTTATCCCATCAAAGCCAGTTTCGGCCATATCAGCTACGATCAGTTCAGCTTTCCCACAAATGTGTAGCAGCCTCGGCCCGCCTAAGCTCTCAGCTACTTTAGTCAAGGCTGGCTTGGCAAACTGCTTGAAGGAAGCAGGTCCTATTAAGTCAGGTGAGGCTGTCGGATCGCCGATTTGAACTATGTCCGAGCCGGCTTGGTACTGGGCTTTTGAATATTCCAAGATGACTTCTGTGGCGAAGTCGACGAATTTTCTCACATGATCAGGATTTCTCACAGTCCATATCAGTAGTCTCTGTACTCCTGCTAGTTCCGCCGCAAGCGTGAAGGGCCCGAGGGCAAGGCTTGAAATTGGCATGAAATCGCCTACTTCTTCTCTGACAATCCTAATGGCTTCCAACACGACAGAAAATCTGCCCATCTCAAGCAGGTTTTCAGGCATCTTCAGGTCTTCGGGCTTTGCAAAATCGTGAGTCCGAACAGCAGGAAGACTTTCTGGACCTGTGCCCCAGCGAATCTGGCATCCCAAGGCTTCCGGCTCCACTACAAAGTCAGATGGAACTCTAATGTTCTCGATTCCAGTCAACTCGTGACTTGCTATTGCAAGCTTTGCCATCTTCTTGGCGTCCTTATGTGCCTCTGGAAAATGTATGTCGATTGCATTCTGCATGTCAACGGTTACGGTTCCTCCGCAACCAGCAAGCGAGGTCACCGGGACTCTGTCCACCTTTCCCCCTAACAAAGCCGTCAGAACTCTCCTTTTGCAACTAAACTCCATCCACTTGTTCCCCCAAGATTACCCTGTCGAAAGCATGCTAAGGTGAGCCATCTTCGATCGATATATTCTTTTACCTTGAAGCTGTCTTTGCAAAGTTGATCCCTAAGATGTTTCTTTCCTACAGGCGGATAAGATATTTCACTTTTTCCTTATCCATTTCGCTAGAAACACAAGGATCAGCAACAAAGCAACATTAGCAATTGCTAGGCCTGCTGCGATTAGGCCATCCATGAAGTCTCTTGTGTAACTAAATCTAACCACATAGATTGCATCGATATATAACACCACAAAAAGAAGGAAAAGCAGAACAGGAAGCGAAAGAAATGAAAGCGTGACGATAACAAGGGCAAGGATCTTCTCCACGTCTTCAGATACCATCTTCTTCTCCACTCGAAGACTCAAAACAATTCATTTCATGTCTCATTATTATCTATTCTTGTTTTGCGCGCGACAATAAACGCATGGAACAAAGCATGGAGTTTTGAACAAGTTTACATTTCAAAACCTGTTTCAAAACTCAAAAAAAGTACCATTCATTCATCTCTATAGCCCATTTTCCATTGATAAGTGGGATTTTGAAACGCGCGCGCATTCTCCCACTACGTCTCATATACCTTAGAAAATCACCATGAGGTTCAAATTTTTGACTATTTATTCTGGAGGTCCTCGTTCGATTATCTTTTGAATTTCCTTCAAAGAACACCGTTCTGACCAGAAAGCCTCTAATAGCCAATTAGCACCAATATCCATGAAGTCATAGATATAAGCATCTTCCTCTTTGTCTCCAATGGTTACAATGCTTTTTACAGCATCAAATGAGTCTAGTGATTTCCTGTACTTTCTGATATAACTCAAAATTTCTTGATAGTCTTGAGGATATAATCCTCCAGCTTTCAATGGAAAAATTCCATCATATTTCGCAGCCCGTCGAAATGGTTTTTTGTTTGGCCAATTACCTCCGACCCAGATCTTTATATTACCTTCTGGTTTAAATTTAACTGGTTCTTTTATTTTGAAG
>JASFPO010000025.1:0-20117 GCA_050115935.1 Candidatus Bathyarchaeota archaeon
AAAGCACTCTTTAGAAAGGTGACCGAAGAAGAAATCGAAAAACAAAAGGAAAAGCTGCTAAAAACAGCTGTAGAATAGCATCTCCAAAAGCCACAAAGCAAATAAGACGAGAGGTCTTTTCACAAGAGAAATAGCGATGGAAGTTTAAACCATGCCCGAGAAAACGATAATTTCCTATGAAGAATTTTCCAAAATGGATCTGCGCATCGGAAGAATAGTCAAAGTAGAGCCAGTTCCACAATCTAGAAACCTCATCAAACTCTCAATTGATGTGGGCAAAGGCGAAATAAAGCAAGGAGTAGCCGGACTTGCCAATGTATACTCTTCTAGTGAACTTGAAGGAAAACAGATCGCTGTAATAAACAACCTACAGCCAAGACGTATCTTCGGCGTTCAATCTAATGTTATGATTCTAGCGGCAGAGGATGAAGCAACAATTTCTTTGCTTGTGCCTGAGCGACCCGTTGAGGTTGGAAGCCAAATAAAGTGAAACCATTGCCTCTGAAGATTGACCTGCATTTGCACACATACTATTCCTCTGATGCTACCTCATCTTTGAGAGAGATTATTATCTGCGCCAAGAAGAAAGGCCTGAACGGAGTTGCCGTCACAGATCACGATACTATGAAAGGGGCTAGAAGAGCATTGAAACTTGCCTCTAGCATGAGAGAGTTTAAGGTAATTCCAGGAGTAGAAGTATCAACATTGCACGGTCATGTGCTAGCCCTAAACATCATATCTCTCATACCGAAGAAGCTAGGGCTCGTTGAAACTGTTGAAAAGATTCATGAAGCTGGCGGAATAGCTGTAGCCGCTCATCCGATAGTGTTCGTTAAATCCCAGATGAAGCAACGAACAGCTTCTGTCGCAAATTTGGACGGAATTGAAGTGATTAACTCTTCGGCTTTCCCCTTCTTTCTTTCAACACGTCTAAGTCAAGCATTGGCAAAAAGGCTGAGTCTTCCTCAAACTGCTGGAAGCGATGCTCATCATGCAATTGAGATTGGAACCGCCTACACGTTGGTTAGAGCCGATTCTGATATAGACGAAATCATTGAAGCAATAAGAAAGGGAGCAGTCACTCCTTTCGGGAAAGCAATATCTTGGGAAAAGAGGGTTAAAAGAAGTGCCCTGAGATTAAAAATGTGGATTTAGGAAAGACTGCTTTTAGTAGTCTTCGATTTGGTCTAAACCTAAATCAAGTTGCAGAGATCTTTCTGGTTCCGAGTAAGAAGATTCGACATCGTAAAGTTTCGGTATCATTGTTCCAAACCTTTCCCATATTATGGATGATGATCCGTCTTGACTTTCCACTAACTCTGTTTTCAGTATCCCTTCATTTTTTAAGACGCTGGACTCTGTGGGTTGCAGGGCGCTGTTGGATGGTTTTGCCATTAGGCTTTTGTCCTCCAGGCTTCCACGTTGAGCATGTCTCGAATTGCCACTCTGATGGCTTCGGCTCTGTTTGGGTAGAACCGCTCGTTTACCAGCTTGTCTAGTGCTTTGATGTAGGGCTCGGGAAGATAAAGTGTAATTAGTTTCATCTGCACCTCCTCCTAAAAGGTGAGATAAGAAACGTGGAGAAAAGTTATATTCCCTTATATTAAGAGTGAAATATGATTTAAATATGTTGAACCGTTTGCTTATAAAACTTTCTATCCTCTTCTTCCACGTATTTGCTATTTCATGTTAATCACAAACTTTTCGGAATGCTTATGTTTTCTTTAAGCAATTAAAAGTTTGATACATGCATGAACAAGGTTTTTCTTTTGCTGGACATGCTTTTCGTTCTGGTGGGTAGGTTAGATGATTGAGCAGGCTAACCGAGTTTTCGTGCAGAGTTTTGGGTGTTCAACGAATATGGCAGATGGCGAGTTCATTTCGGGCTGTCTATCAGTTGAAGGTTATGAGCTTGTTAACAGGATTGAAGATGCAGATGTTTTGGTGTTTAATACTTGTGCGGTGAAAACACCTACGGAGAATCGTATGATTGATATCTTGAGAAGGGTTCCAAAGGCGAAGAAGGTTGTCGTAACTGGCTGTTTGCCTTTGATAAATTTCGATAGAATAAAAAGAGAAACTAAGTTTGATGGAATTTTGGGTCCTGCTCCGGGTTTGAAAATAGCTGAAGTGATGAAGAGAATTGCTCATAATGAACGAGTTATTTTGCTGAATCGTGATGCTAAACCTGGCTTAGACCTTCCAAGATGCTTCAAAAACCCGGTCATAGGCGTTATTCCAGTTGCTTACGGATGTCTAGGAGCTTGTTCCTACTGCTGCGTAGTTTCTGCGCGAGGTCGTCTGCGGAGCTATTCTGTCGACAAGGTTGTTGACAGAGTGAAGAAGGATGTGGCTTCGGGAGCTAGGGAGATGTGGCTAACCTCGCAGGACATGGCATGTTATGGTCGAGACATAGGAGTGACTCTCGCTGATTTGCTGGAAGAAGTCTGTAACCTTGAAAAGAGCTTCTACATCAGAGTCGGGATGATGACACCAAACCACACACTAGACATTCTCAACAGATTAGTTGAAACCTACCCGCATGAGAAGATTTTCAAGTTTCTCCATCTGCCAGTTCAGAGCGGAGACGACAACGTACTAAAGAGGATGCAACGTTTCTATACAATAGAAGATTTCAACCAAATCGTGGCAACGTTCAGAAAAACCATACCTAACATAACAATAGCAACAGACGTTATTTGCGGCTTCCCAGGTGAAACAACTGAAGCCTTCAAGAAGACTATGCAGCTCGTAGAGAAACTGAAACCCGACATCGTAAACATCTCCAAGTTCTTTCCAAGACCAAACACGCCAGCTCAAAAGCTAGAACCTAAAATCCCGCCAAGTGAGACAAAAGAGCGAAGCAAAGAAATGGCTAGGCTAGTCAGACAAATATCCTTAGAGAAGAATCAGGCTTGGATGAATTGGAAAGGGCAAATTCTTGTTGATGAGAAAGGAAAGAAGCCGGATTCTTGGATTGGCCGCAACTTTGCGTACAAACCAATAGTTGTGAAGAGCAAAGAATCTTTGTTGGGAAGACTTGTGAATGCTCATGTCGTGAAAGCTTTTCAGACATATCTGCGAGCTGAAATCATAAACTGATATGAAATCCAGAAATCCGAAAGCAGAGCCGGTGATTATTGCTCTGTTCGAGGTTCTGGAAATCCTTATGTTTGTCCTTAAACTTTAACTTCTGAAGTCACATAGTTTCATTGAACCTCTGGAGGATTTGGCTTGAAAACTTTTCCAGAAAGCGAGTATCATGTTCCCTTCTTTGATGAAATCGGATACATTAGGAAGTTATGTCCAGTCTGCAAGGGACATTTCTGGACTCAGAACCCAGATCAAAAAACTTGTGGGGAGGCCACCTCTCATGGTTGTGCGCCTCTCAAATTCATAAACGATTCACCAACCCGCAAGCGTTTCAGCCTTCGCGAAATGCGGGAAGCTTTCCTCTCCTTCTTTGAAAAACGTGATCATGAGAGAATCAAGCCTTATCCTGTTGTTGCCAGATGGAGAGACGACCTATACCTGACCAGCGCCAGCATCGTAGACTTTCAGCCCTATGTAACAAATGGAATTGTTCCTCCACCTGCCAATCCACTGGTCATCAGTCAACCCTGCATTCGGTTGGTCGACGTAGACAACGTTGGCCCAACGTTTGGGCGTCACCTAACTGCGTTTGAGATGGGCGGACACCACGCCTTCAACTATCCAGACAAGAAAGTCTACTGGAAAGACCAAACCGTTCGATATCACCACGAGTTTGTAACAAAGGAGTTAGGAGTCAAGTCTGAAGAGGTCATCTACAAAGAAGATGTTTGGTCAGGCGGAGGAAACGCTGGACCCGACCTTGAAACAATCATAAGAGGACTCGAACTTGCCACACTAGTGTTCATGAAATTCAAAGTAGCCAACGGCGAATTCATCGAGTTGCCCATTAAAACCGTAGACACCGGTTACGGAATAGAAAGATACGCATGGCTATCACAAGGTTCCTTGAGCTGTTTCCACGCAGCCTATGAGACACTTCTAGATCAAACGTTGAAAATGGCTGCAATAGACCAAATCGACGAAAACCTGCTCGCAAGAGTAGCCGAGCTTTCGGGTATGATGATTCTAGAGAAAACCGTAAGCAGCAGAAAAACACGACAGAAAATGGCCAAACAGATCGGGATTGACATTGATGAGTTAAACAAGGTTCTGATTCCTATCGAAAGTGTCTTTGCAATTATTGACCACACCAAATGTATAGCCCTCATGCTTGCTGAAGGTGTAGTTCCATCAAACGTCCGTGAAGGATATTTGGCCCGACTAATGGTACGGCGAACCTATCGACTACTAAGAACGCTCGGTATAGATGAGAAACTGTCTGAGATTGTTGACATGCAGGCAGTTTTCTGGTCTAAAGACTATCCACATCTAAAGGGGATGCGGGACGAAATACAGGAAATCCTCACCGTGGAGCAACAGAAGTTCAAGCAAACCTTGCAAAGGGGAAACTCTCTCGTCAAACGCATGGCTCAAGAACTAAAAGCAAAAGGAGTAACCCAGATTCCAACAGAAAAGCTGATGCAACTCTACGACTCGCATGGTCTTCCACCAGAAGTAGTGGCGGAAACAGCCAAAGAAGAAGGAGTCACAGTCAACTTGCCTGAGGACTTCTATGGAATGATAGCAGAAAGCCACATCCAAGCACCTATCAAAGAAGCAGAGACTCCCCTCAAAGAGCTAGAGCCCAAGCTTTCAGATCTTCCACCTACAAGAATGCTCTACTACGAGGACGCCTATCTGCGTGAATTTGAGGCCCGTGTCCTTCAAGTGTTAGATGACAAATATGTAGTATTAGATCAAACAGCCTTCTATCCAGAGGGAGGCGGACAACCTCCAGACCAAGGCTTCCTGAAGTTTAGCGGCGGACAGACAGAAGTTACAGATGTCCAAAAGGTTGGTAACATAATTGTTCATGTTGTTAAAGATACTGCTCCTCAACAAGGGAGCGTAACAAGTGGAACCCTAAACTGGGAGCGAAGAAGCAGCTTAATGAAGCATCACACAGCAACTCATGTTCTGATGGGCGCCACACGACGAGTACTAGGGCAACACGTTTGGCAAGCAGGCGCCCAAAAGGACGTAGACAAATCACGACTCGACTTCTCCCACTTCAGAAGACTAACCCTTGAAGAAATGCACAAGATCGAGGAGTTGGCCAATAAAGCTGTGATACGTAACATCCTCGTTGAAACCTCATGGAAACCACGAATAGAAGCAGAGAAACAATATGGCTTCCGCCTATACCAGGGCGGAGTAGTGCCCGGCAAGGAAATTCGTGTAGTAGACGTGAAGAACTGGGATTTTGAGGCTTGCGGAGGAATCCAGGTGAAGAACACGGGCGAGATTGGCTTCATAAAGATCCTTCACACAGAGCGCATTCAAGACGGTGTCGAAAGAATCATCTTCAGTGCTGGTCTTCCAGCCCTAAGGGCGGTTCAACAAAAAGAAACATTGTTATGGCAGATCTCAGAGAAACTGAATGCTCCTCTTGAGAAACTTGAAGCCACTGCTGAGCGTGTTGTTGCAGAGTGGAAGCAAACTCGACGGGAAAGAGAGCATCTGATCGCAGAACTTGCAGAATACAAGGCTAGAGAATACTTGAACACAGCCAAAGAAATCCAAGGACTAAAAAAGATTATTCACGCAATTAAAGAAGCAAACGTAGACACCCTAATTCAGATTGCCAGCGAAACAATCAAAACCGAACCCAAGGCTGTCGTGGTCCTCTGCACATATAACAAGACCGCAAGGATTGTGGCTATGGCTGGAAAAGAAGCCATCAAGCGTGGCATAAACGCACGTCAGATTGCTGACGAAACAGCTTCACTGCTTGGCGGAGGAGGAAGTGGTAGACCTGACTTTGCACAGGGAGGCGGAACCAAAACCGATAAAGTGCCAGAAGCCTTACAGAGAGCCAAAGAAATCATAAGAAACCAAGCAAAAACACATACAAAAAAGAGAAACAGTTTAGAGTGAGTTCTGTCTCTTTAATTGTCGGTGCTAAAAATGAGGGATCGATACCTCAATAGCTGACAAAACATTTAATAGCACATCGCCCAATCCAGAAGCTTTTATGGAATTTTTGAAGCAGATCGAGCGCAAGTGGCAGAAAAAATGGAAAGAAACCCGAATCTTTGAGGCCAACCCCGATTCTAACAAACCCAAATATTTCATCACTGTTGCCTATCCATATCCCAACTCTCCACAACACATAGGTCACGGCAGAACCTACACTCTAGCCGACGCACACGCACGATACATGCGCATGAAAGGCTACAACGTGCTCTTGCCAATGGCCTTCCACTACACCGGAACACCTGTTTTTGCCATGTCAAATCGTTTGGTCGCCAACGACGAGGACTTGATCGATACGTTTGTGCGAATCTACAAGGTCCCTGAGAAGCTACTGAAAAACTTCCATGAACCTTTGAACATGGCGCGATATTTCCATGAAGAAATCAAGGCTGGAATGAAAGAGATAGGCTATTCAATAGATTGGAGACGAGAATTCACAACTATCGACCCACAATATAACCGCTTCATCGAATGGCAATTCGAGAAACTGCGACAGAGAGGCTACATCTCCCAAGGAAGCCACCCAGTAGGATGGTGTCCAAGCGAAGGCAACCCTGTGGGGCAACATGACACACAAGGGGATGTGGAACCAGATATCGGAGAGTTCACGCTTATCAAATTCAAATTCAACGAATGGATCTTGCCTGCTGCTACTCTCCGTCCCGAAACAATCTTTGGCGCAACCAACATGTGGTTGAACCCAAAGGTGGAATATGTAAAAGCGAGAGTAGACAATGAACCTTGGATAGTCAGCAAAGAGAGCGTTGAAAAGCTACGCTACCTGAACCGAAAAGTCGAGATTGTCGAAGTCTTTATGGGAAGCCAACTGATAGGAAAATTCGTTAAGAATCCCGTTACTGATCAAGAAGTCTTGATTTTGCCAGCGGAATTTGTTGATCCGAGAAACGCAACAGGCGTAGTTATGTCCGTTCCTGGGCATGCACCCTACGATTATGTTGCGTTGGAGAACTTGGGCAAGGCCAAGGCTCAGCTCAAAGGATTCGGATTAACACCAGAAACTGTTGCCAGAATAAAGCCGATTTCTATAATCACCGTTTCTGAATATGGTGAATTTCCAGCAGGTGATGTTGTCAGAAAGATGGGTATTATAATACAAATGGATCCTAAGCTGGAAGATGCAACAAAAGAAGTCTATAGACATGAGTTTCACACCGGTAAAATGAAACCTAACACCGGCAAGTACGCTGGTCTCACCGTTGCCGAAGCCAAAGACAAAGTCAGAGATGACCTAATCGAAGAGAACAAAGCAGATAGTATGTATGAGCTCATGAACAAACCCGTCTTATGCAGATGTGGAACCGAATGCATTGTCAAAATCTTTAAAGACCAATGGTTTATCGATTACAGAAAACCCGAATGGAAAAAGCTGACCCATGAATGGCTTGACAAAATGCAGATATTTCCAGAGGAACTACGTGCAGAGTTCAACTATGTTATTGACTGGTTACATGAAAAAGCATGCGCCAGAAAGTCTGGTCTGGGCACCAGATTGCCTTGGGATCTGGAATGGATAATTGAGTCCCTGTCAGATTCTGTCATCTACATGGCATACTATACGATGGTGACCAGCCTAAAAGAGTATAGCATTCAACCAAGCCAGTTAACCGACGCTGTTTTCGACTACATACTTCTGGGTACCGGAAAGATTATAGAACTAGCAGAGAAAACGGGTTTAGAACCAAGCGTTTTAGAGCAGATGCGAAAGGAATTCTCTTACTTCTATCCATTAGACAGTCGCCATTCGGGACGTGACCTAGTTCCTAACCATCTAACTTTCATGATCTTCAATCATATCGCCATCTTTCCTGAAGAACTGTGGCCGCGCCAAATAGCCGTCAACGGCAGCGTATTGATGGAAGGTCAAAAGATGAGCAAGTCCTATGGCAACATAATTCCATTACGGGAGGCCATTGAGATGTTTGGAGCAGATCCCTTAAGGTTGGCCGTTTTGGCTACAGCAGAACTGTTGCAGGATGCTGACTTCAGTCCAACTTTGGCAAAGTCCATGCGGGACAGGCTAGAGCGTCTATATCGATTTGCGATTGAAACCACAAAAATGGCATTTGACAAAAAGAAGAAAGCTCCAAGGTTCACGACAACTGATAGATGGATGCTTAGCCGATTGCAGTATCATGTAAAAAGAGCAACTGAGGCCATGGATAAACTCGCAGTGCGCAAGGCGATTCACAGCGCCCTATACGAGTTGGAACAAGACTTTCAATGGTACTTACGTCGAATAGATGAAGAAAGAGAAGTTGCAATAGCCAATGTGTTCAGCGAAGTTTTAGATGCACAGGTGAGAATGCTCGCACCAGTGACTCCGCACATATGTGAGGAGATCTGGGAAAAAATGGGTAGAAAAGGCTTTGTTTCCACGGCTGCTTGGCCAAAACCAAACGAAGCAAAGGTTGACATCTCTGCGGAGGAGAACGAAACGCTAGTACGAAATATGTTAGAAGACACATTGAACATCAACAGGGCGACCAGCATTACGCCGAAGAAAATATGCTATTACACTGCAGCATCATGGAAGTGGAAGGTGTATCTGAGGGCACTGGAAAAGTCCATTTCTGCTAAAGTTGTCCAGAGTGAACTAATGAGGGAACTGATGAAGGCTGCTGACATGAAAACGGTTGCAAAGCATGTTGCAAAGTTCGTGGGTCAAATTATAGATGAAGTCAATCGGATGCCAGCTGATAGAAAGAGCAGACAACTAAAAGCTGATGTTGATGAGAATGAAACTCTGAAAAGAGCCAAGGCTTTCTTCAAAAGAGAGTTTAACGCAGAGGTCTGTGTTTACAAAGAAGATGACACTGAACGCTATGATCCGAAGAAAAGAGCTCAACTGGCTAGACCTTACCGCCCAGCCATCTACATAGAATAAGCACTCACCACAAAGAAACAAATCAACTCTTTCCAAACCCAATCTTGATGAAAGAATTATATCTCAGCTATCTCTAGATAATCGCAGATCATGAAAAGCAGGGCCCGTGGCGCAGCTTGGATAGCGCGCCGGCCTTCTAAGCCAGACGAAGTGAGCCGGAGATCCTGGGTTCAAATCCCAGCGGGCCCGCCTTTCCCCCATACTTCTCTAACATCTCCTGTTTTTGTGGTTTTTGATGGAAAGTTATAAATCCTTGAAGATAAAATACAGTTACTGCTCTTCAAGATTGCCATGTTATTGTAAAAAAACGAGATGATGTCATGAGTACCCATGCAGAAGACCTTAAACTTCGGTTAATGACGATCGAGTTGCTGCGAACGGCGAAGAAGCAGTACACGTATCGAGAGTTATCAAGCAAAACAGGTTTGCCTGTGACTGTTCTGAGTCGTTACGCTAAAGGTCATGTTTTGCCTAACACTGAACGCGCCCGCCTTTTGTGGCAAACCTTATCCAAGATGGTTGGTTTACATGTAGAGTTGAGACGTAGGATAACGTTCAACAAGGATGGCTATTTTGATAATACTTACATTGTAGGCGACTTCAATCTTTTGAGACAAGCGGCGCATCATGCTCTTGCAACCTTTGCGGGAAAACGTGTAACAAAGGTTTTCACTGCGGCTGTGGACGGCATACCTCTCGCTACTATGGTGGCTAACTCGCTTGGTGTCAATTTAATAATCTCGAAAAGGAACAAAGAGGTGGGGGTCCCCAGTTTCTTAGAAGAAACCTATGTGCTAAGAGATTCAGGCATAACTATGACGCTTTACCTGCCTAAAGATGCAATAAAAAGAAGAGACAGTGTACTCATTGTGGATGACATGATTAAAACAGGGGAAACTCAAGCCGCACTTGTTAACCTCGTTCATAAAGCAAGAGCTGAAATCTCTGGAGTCTACGCGCTCATTGCAGTAGGTAATGAATGGCAGAAAAAGATTAGCCTCCCAAGAGGCTGCCCAATTGAAGTTGTAACAAAGTTGCGCTCAAGAGATAAAGACTAAAAGAACGCCTAAGGTGCCTCATCTTTTATGTATGTTGTCCGCTGTCTTTTCTGTGAAGATCTTTGCCCATACCTAAGGATTTAGGGCTTAACTCTCCAAAAGAGATCACATCGTGAAGGCAAAATTCATAGATAGACAGTTCTATAAATAGGTCTAAGCGGAGGCTTCAAGATGAGAACCATAGAATGGAAAAACGGCATCGTTACGACGATAGACCAGACCAAATTACCCAGCGAAGTTGTTATGTTAGAAATGGAAGAATGCCAGCAAGTTGCTTCCGCAATCATAGACATGAAAATCCGAGGAGCTCCTCTCATAGGAGTAGCCGCGGCCTACGCAATGGCTCTTTCGGCCTACCACTCCAAAGCAAAAACTGGAAAAGAACTGATAAGAGAAATCGAGGATTCAGCAAGGCTTCTGAAGAAAACGAGACCAACAGCAGTGAACCTGTTTTGGGCGGTAGACCGAATAATGAACAAAGCCAGCGAAACCATTGGCACCGTAAGGACTGTGATTAAGGCTGTGGTTGAAGAGGCTAACAAGATGGCAGATGAAGACGTAGAAATCAACCGAGAAATGGGTGAGCATGGTTCTGCTCTATTGAACGACGGCGACGTCATTCTTACTCACTGCAACGCTGGAAGTCTTGCGACCGTTGACCACGGCACTGCTCTAGGCGTTATTCGCGTAGCGTGGGAGCAAGGCAAGAAAATCAGTGTGATTGCGACTGAAACTAGGCCTAAACTACAGGGCGCAAGACTCACAGCCTACGAGTTGCAGACTGACGGCATACCAGTTACTCTGATTACGGACACGATGGTTGGTTATGTGATGCGAAATCGGCTCGTTACCAAGGTTATTGTGGGCGCAGATCGCATAGTCCAAGACGCAGTAATCAACAAAATCGGCACTTTCGGAGTTGCCGTGCTAGCCCATGAGCATAAGATTCCGTTTTATGTCGCTGCACCCACATCAACCTTCGACTTGGATCGCTTGGCTGACGAAGTTGTCATTGAGGAAAGAAAGCCTGAGGAGGTCACACATTTTGGCACTCAAAAAATCGCTCCAAACGGAGTAAAGGTGCTTAACCCTGCGTTTGACGTTACTTCGATGCATTATGTAACTGCTGTTATCTGCGAAGCTGGCGTCCTGTCTCCAAAGGATTTGGAGAAACACGTCAAATGAAGAACATGGAGCCTAGAGAAGTCTCGAAGCAAGTTGCCAGACGATTTCTTGTTTTAAGGCAACGTTTCCTTCAAGGAAGAAGAGGTAAGGATGGAACGTTAGAAGCAATAAGGCGGCTTGAATGTGTCCAGAAAGATCCGATTAATGTTGTACGTCGCAACCATCAGTTGGTTCTTCATAATCGGGTTGTTGATTACAAGCCTTCCTACTTGGACGAGCTGCTCTACAGGGACAGACAGCTATTCGAGTATTGGTGCAATGCAAAATCCATAATCCCAGCAGAAGATCTCCCATATTTTCGTTACCGAATGCAAAATCCATCGCAGTTTCACTCTCCCTTCTATGAACGCATCAAAGGCAAAAGAAAGGATTTGAAAGCTGAAATTGTTCATATTCTCTCAGAAATCAGAAAACATGGGCCCCTGTCTGCCCGAGAATTTGAAGAGAAGGGAAAGACGAGGGGAAAAGCGGCAACTCGTGTTTTGAACCTACTGTGGGACTGTGGAGATCTTATGATTCATCATGTGGATGGAAATAGACGTTATTATGACTTGACAGAGCGTGTGCTCCCGCCAAATGAAGAGGCGAAATCTCCCAGCCAAGAAGAGTATGAACGATTCATGATTCAGAAATACATGAGAGCCTACGGATTCGTTGACACACGCAACTGGAGGTTCGGCTGGTTATCGTTAAAAGCTTCTCAGAGAAAGACCGTGGTCAAGGAGATGGTTGAAGAAGATAAGTTGTATCCTATCAAAGTTGAAGGCGTCAAACATGTCTACTATGTTTTGGATGAGCATTTGAGTCTTCTTGAAAACTATGATACACCAGCAAGCGGAAAGATTCATTTTCTTGCACCATTAGACAATCTCTTATGGAATCGCCAAATGATCTCTGAAATCTTCGACTTCACCTATACTTGGGAAGTATACAAGGCTCCAGAGAAGAGAACCTACGGCTACTACGCTATGCCAATATTGTATGGCACACGTCTCATCGGAAGACTCGACCCAAAACTTGACAGACCAAACAAGACAATGATCATCAACTCTCTTTTTCTGGAAGAGAAAGACTATGACAAAACCTTCATAAGTGAACTTGTTGAAACCATGCAAAGATTCTTGGAATTTCATGACTCATCTCAAATCAGCATCATTAGAACGATGCCAGAAGAATTGAAAAATGCTCTGATGCGCGAGTTAACCAGCTAGGAGAGTTTAAATCCTAACAGTATGCTATCTTACTGAAGTTGGAAGGTTAAAGGCTTGACTCAACCTGCCTCTGAGACTGAAAAAAATCGTAACACTGAAATCAAAAAAACCGAGACTCTTCTGCGAGAAAAAGACATTCTTGTTTCCTCGGTCGAAGCAGAAGCCATTGAGCGGTTATCTTCTCGTGGCTATGGCGTTTCTGAAAATGAAAATCTAACACTTTCCTTCTATGAAGCCTTGTTTCTCCTTAGCAAAGGAATAATTGAGATCAAAGATGAGAAAACCAAGAAAAAAGTAGATTTTGAAACTCTTCTTCAGCGCTATCAATCTTCTGAAAAGAATGCTTGGGTCAAATACCTGATTTACCGCGACCTCCGAAGCAGAGGATACGTAGCCCGAGAAGGCTTTGGCTTAGGCATCGACTTCCGCGTTTATGAACGAGGCGAATATGGAAAAGAAACTGCAATTTACCTGATATTCGGGATTCAAGAAGGCCAACCAGTGACGGTTGAGGAACTAGCTCGCGCCTTGAATCATGTTCAAAGCTTGAAAAAGAAGCTTGTGCTTGCAGTTCTCAACAGAAGAGGAGAAGTTGTTTATTACTCCCTTTCACAACTAACCCTAAAGTGAAAGCATGAAAAAACTCACGGGAATCATCCGGCTTACCCGCCCAATTAACTGCATAATCATGGGAATCGCAGTACTCGTAGGAGCGATTGTCACCAACCAAAGCCTGTCTTTCGATTACATCATCTTAACTCACATGGCAATGGGATTCATCACTGGATTTACTTTTCTCGCTGCAGCCAACACCGTCAACGATTACTACGACAGAGAAATTGACGCAGTAAACGAGCCTCATCGTCCCATACCCAGCGGCGTCGTCAAACCCAGCGAAGCCTTAGGTTATGCCGCAATCTTGAGCATAATTGGATTCGTTGCGGCTTTTCACACCAACGTTCCATCTCTGGCTTTAGCAGTGATAGCGTGGTTTATGTTCACTTATTATGCTACGAAGGGCAAAAGAACCGGCGTATTTGGAAATTTCATTGTTGGGGCTTGCATTACTATTCCATTTATTTATGGCGGTTTAATTTCAGAAGAAGTGATAGATAAAGCGCTGTCCTCCATTTTAATGGTCTTTGCTGGCATGGCTTTCTTCTCAACGGTTGGAAGAGAAATCACCAAAGGAATCGTGGATAAAGAAGGCGACAAGTCTGAAGACGTTAGAACAGCGGCTGTTCTCTTTGGTTCGAGAAGAGCCGCATTTTTGGCTTTGCTGCTTAATGTTTTAGCAGTTGTTCTCAGCTTTCTTCCATGGCTTTTAGAGGAAGTATCTGTTTGGTACATACCTTTTGTCGCTATAGCCGATTTAGGCTTCGTTTTTTCCTCTGCTTCTCTTCTTCACAATCATTCCCGAGAAAACGCAAGAAGGGTTAAGAATATGGTAAGGATATGGATGGTTATAGGCTTATTCGCATTTGTTGTAGGAGTGCTAAGATGAGGCTGATGCAATGTCTACGTTTAGAACAGTTCGCGGAATGAGAGACTTTCTACCTGTGGATGCAGAGAAACTGAGATATGTAGAGCAGGTTGCAAGAGAGCTCGCCGTTCTTTATGGTTACGGAGAAATTCTAACGCCAGTCGTAGAGTCCTACGAACTCTTATCTGCGAAATCTGGTGAAGAAATCAGGCAACGCATGTATGTTTTCACTGACCTTGGCGGTCGGAAAGTTGCCTTAAGACCCGAATTCACAGCTTCAGTTGCCCGATTAGTAGCCACCAAACTGAGAAACGCACCTAAACCGCTAAGACTTTTCAGTGTTGGCAGCCTCTACCGTTATGATGAACCTCAATATGGACGTTTCAGAGAGTTTTGGCAAGCCAACTATGAACTTATGGGCTCAGATCAACCTGAAGCTGACGCGGAAATCCTTACAATAACCAATCATCTGCTCAAGAGACTTGGTCTAAGCAATTACTACTTCAAAATCGGACACGTAGGAATATTGCGAGGAATACTAAGTCAAGAAGGCATCATAGAAGATCAGCAAAACCATGTCATGCAAATGCTGGATAAAAAGCAGTGGGAAGAAGCACTTGCCACAGTAAGGCAACTTGGCGCTTCACAACAATGCCTAACAACATTGAAAGAGATTTTTGAGACCCGCGGACAGGCAACGTTTAGCATTCTAAAGAAGACTGAAAAGATCGTTCGAAACTACGAGCGTGGAGGTGATGCAGTAAGGAATCTTCGACAGATTCTTACATTGGCAACACGTGGAGGAAAATTTGAAACACTTATAGAGCCTGGTTTTGCACGTGGACTGGAATACTATACTGGAATGATTTTTGAAGCATACGTTCCTGAACTGGAGACAGCATTGGGCGGTGGGGGACGCTACGACAGATTAATCGAGCTGTTTGAAGGAGAACACACACCAGCAGTGGGAATTGCGCCTGGAATCGACCGCATCGTTCTTGCCATGAAAAAGCAGAAGGCTAGATTCAAAACCCCTGAAGAAAAAAGAGCAGTTGTTATCCCGGTCAACGCAGAAATGAAAGTTGATGCTTTTGAAATTGCATCAATGCTTAGAGAAGCTATGATACCTACAGATATCGAAGCCACAGGACGGACTGTCTCAAAGGCGTTGTCTGACGCAAATAGGCGGAGTGTCACCTACGCAATTTTGGTTGGGCCCGAAGAGCTTAAAGAGAGAAAAATAGTGTTGCGAAACTTGAAAACGCGGACACAGGAAACCTTAGACGTTAGTGAGCTCATAGAGAAACTTGAAGCAACGAAATAGAAGATCGTTCTTCCCCTTTTTTTGCCTCATTCCTGCTTGAATATTCTGCTAACTCCCATAGCTAACAATGCTGCAAACCCAAGCAAGCCTACAATTATGGTTAGAAACGAGATTAGAACTTCGATGGAGAACGTGCCTGGATACAAATCTGTGGCAAGTCCGTAGGTGTAGAAGTAATAGTTGGTATACCAGTGCAGAAGCACAGGCGCTTGGAACCCATAGGCTAGATAGGCGAGACCAAAAACAAGGCCCGCAAGAAAGGTTGACGTTACCTTTCCAACTTCCCAACTGCCCCCAAGAAGATGAGCCAACCCAAAAACGATCGAAGTAGCAAGAACCACAATCCATTCACCTATGCTTATGCCTCCAAAACCGTCAGCATCAATGTTTTTCAGACCAACCATCTTCTTTGCTTCCTCAGGATAGATAGGAGCAGCGAGGAGAAGCTTGAGTAGCTGTTTTGAAGACAGTTGTGCAACAACTTTTCTTGCTGTCCAGAAAGCGTGGATAATCAAGAACAAACCTATTGGGCTCAACCGAAAACCAATCTCTTCAATTAAAGGCGAATATGCCAACAAAAAGAAAGTCTCAAAAGGATTTTTTGGAAGAGGTGGTTCACCAGTGGGGACACCTAAAGCTGACTCTTGAAAAAAATGTATAGCAAGAACAGTCAACAATAACATGCTTGCTATAACAGGTAGAACAAACAGGAAATTCCTGAAAAGCTGACTTACAGGTCGCGAAAACGCGTTTCCAACCACCTTGTGAAAGCCTTCTCTCCATAACCAAGCAACTATAAAGCAGAGAATGTAAACACTCCATAAAAAGAGAAAGACAAGCCCGAGGTTAAACACTGTTGGTGTTTCAACCCCAATTAGCAAAAATAGCAAGATGGGTAAATGAAGAGCTCGCATGCTCACAGCATAGCCTTCCAAAGTGAAAAGGAACATTTCCAATCCCAGAAGCATGGCAAGGATGTAAGAAGCAACGAAAACAAAAACAGAAGCTATCATTAGTGCTATGAAAAATCTCTTGAATACAACTTCTATTTCATCAAATGTCACACCGAACACTCCAACAATTTTTCTCAGCCAATGGATTAATAACACTAACTGTCTGGTGGAGAGATTTTCAACTTTAAGTGAACTACTTCGGTTAATTGCTTGGTTTCATGGTCTTATGTGAAAAGCAGAAATACTACTTCTAACTATTCTAATTGGGGAAGCAAGAGAGATGAAAAGCTTACATGCTCTCTTAATCTGTATATTGGTCCTTGTAATCTTCAGTTATACCGCCGCAACACTTAGCCCTCTCGTTCAGCAAAACATCGATCTTACATTCAATGCAAAAACTGCTTTGCGTAGTTCTCGAAAGAGTTCGCCAAAGGAGAAGTCTGGTCCAGTCGCACTAGGTGATCCTGTAGACGACCCTATTCCTCAAAACCGCAAAAATTGACCATTCTCTCGAAAATAGCAATCCAAGGAGAGGCTCAATGAGTCGTCTTGAAGATTTCGAATGGATGATTCACTACCTTAAAATGTTAGACCCCGTAAATGGCAAAATATTTGCGGGACTGAGTAGATGTGGTCCCAGAAATACATCGCTTTTAGCTCGATCTTTGAAGCTTCCAGCGACAACAGTTGCTTTCAGAATTAAGAAGTTGATCAAGCAGGGGCATCTCGTAGTGAGGGCAGTTCCGAACCTTTCTAAGCTGGGTCTGATGAAAGCTGTTTTGATTGCTGGTCCTGCCGGGGGACTTGAAGAAAAGTTAAGAGCGGCTGTTGGAAACATTGACTATTGGACTTACATCACAAAATGTTATGGCAAACTCAACGGGATTTATGCTCTATTTGCCTTTCCAGCAGAGCACAAGGATAAATTCGAAGCCTACCTTGAAGAAGCTGTTCGTCGTAAGGCAATGTCTAGTTACGTCTTCTTTTGGACTACCAATCTATGTCAAGTGCCACCTAACTTCGATTGGTTCGACTTTAGGAGTAAGGCATGGAAGTTTCCATGGCGGCAATGGATCAATGAAGTTGTTGAAGCCTCAGAGGAGCTCCCTGAAAGCCTTGTAGAACCGAAGAAGTACTCGATTATGATAGACAAAATTGATCTGTTTCTTTCAAAAGAGCTGGAGAGAGACGCATTTGTTGAGTTCACTGAAATGGCTGAGGCTCTGAAAATGTCGCCTCAGGGTGTCCGATACAGATACTATAAGCATCTTATGAAGCATGGTTTGATTGCTGATTACGAGATAGCGATTCTTCCATATCCTCTTCTGGTTTCAGACTTTTGTAGCTTCATTGTTCATTTTCAAAATGAAAGGGCTCTGGCCAAGTTCAGCAACACTTTATCAAATAAACCTTTCATCAAAAACTACGCAAAAATTATTGGCCGAAACTCGTTGTTGATGCATTCTTACACCCCAAAGACGGAGTTTCCAAACTTCATCGAAGCGTTAAACAGTTTGGCTAAGAAAAATGTAGTCGTTGATTTCTTTTACGTGAATCTAGACATCCCATCGTTTAAACGTCAAACTACTTCTTATGAATTCTTCAACGATAAATCTTGGCTCTTTGATTATAGAAGTAAAGTCGGAAAATTGGCAGAATCATGAGCAATTAGAAACCTTTTCTTGAACTTGAATTTATGTTTCATTTTCTGCAAAATTTCCTCGATTTTTGAAGATTTCGACAAAAGCTTTTTAAGCTATGAGCGCGAGATATAAAGTTTCGGGGATAGAGAAGGGAAGCTAGATAGAAGATATTACTGTATGAGTTTTTTGGAACTCCTTTCTCTCTCTTCAGAATCTAGCTTTCCTTCATCCAAACCATTCCATAAAACGCCGCTTCTGCTGGTTTTCAGTTGCATTGAGTTTTATGTGAAGATGGTTATCCGATTGTGTTCTTTGTTAGCAGATGGTGGGCGTTTTAGCTCATTCTGCGGGCTCTTTCTCTTTGGATCGCATAGTAATTGTTTCATGTCCCAAACAATGTGTGTTGGCTTTTCATCGTTTACATGTCCGCCGATTTGGCCAGAGGGGGGGATATAACTCGCTCACGGAAGTCGGCTACTTCTTCGGCACCAAGAACCGTGGTTTTTCCATTGACATTGTTTCTAAACATGCAATTCGGAAAGGTTCGCAATTTTGATGGAGAGCCCCAAGAATCTACGCAAGGAAGATGTTGACTTCTACTGAGCACGATGACAGAGGTGGCTCGAAAAGTAGGCTCTCTCTAGTTTGGTTCCATTGATATCTTTTTCTCGGCTAGCTGAGCGATCTCCCAGCTCGTAGTTGAGTACACGACTGTTGTCTTAGCTTCAGTGGACTTTCGAAATAGGTTTAGGACTAGAGCGCTTGTTTCCGAATCGAGATTTGATGTGGGTTCGTCGGCTATAATAATCCTTGGCTGTCTGAGAAGAGCTCTGGCAACGTCTACTCTCTTCTTCTCTCCGACGCTGAGCATGCTCGGTCTGTGGTCAAGCCTTTTTCCAAGTCCTAACTCTGAGAGGAGTTGGATAGCCTCCTCTTTGAGGGCAGATGGTGAAACTTGTTTCTGTATGTAGACTGGCCAAACGACGTTTTCGATGGCTGTAAGGTATGGGAGGAGTAGTGGCTCCTGAAATGCAAACCCTATCACTCTTGCCCTTAGTTGTGCAAGCTCTCGATCTTCCAGTTTGGATACATTCTTTCCGTTGATGAAGACCTTGCCTTTGTCAGGAGAGATATATGAAGCTAGGATCTTCAGCAGAGTGGTCTTGCCCGACCCGCTACGTCCATAGATGGAGAGACAGTCGCCCTTCTCGCCCTTCAGGTTGAAGGATTCGAGGACCTTGATGGCACCGTAGGATTTGTAGATGTCCACAGCTTCTATCATTTTAGTACTCTCTCAACAGGCCTTCAACACCCAGCTTCTTTGAGCGCCATATTAGCAAGTAGACAGACAGGAACCCTATTCCTATGGCTGCTGGGATGGCAGACATCATCTGCAGTTCTGACAGCTGAGTGGACACGATTATGTTAGTCCTGTACACTTCATAATTGAATGAAAGTAGGTTGGATATTAGAACCGACAACAAGAGAGAAATACCGCCTGAGAGGACTGCTATTACAAGAAAGTATGATGAGTACAGGTACAGGATGGAACGCCAACACCATCCTTGACTCAAAAGTAGTCCGATCTCCCAAGACCTCTTGTTGAAGTTCACGTAGGAGGCGAAGAAGATTACAGCGAATGTGGCGCCAAGAGAGGCGACGCCAATCAGGCGGTACAAAGGCTCGGTCTGTGTCTTCAGTTGCTTGATGAGCGAAAGGGCATAACCATCGTACCGCACTTGATAGACAGATCGGTCTTTTAGGATGTCTCTTATTCCATTCACAACTTCCTCTACGTAGTCCATGCTCTCAGCCTTCACAATTAGGTAATTCGGTCTCTGGTGGCCAAAGGTTTCTTCGTAAAGTGCGGGACCCAGCAGATTGGTGAGAGTTGACGCATGCCACAGGAAGATTATGTCAACGAAGGGAATCGTGGCTGCGCTTCCAACTATAGTCGAGTTGAACTCTACGCCTGCAATCTCTACTTGAAAGACGTCTCCAACTTTGATTGGCTCTTTTGTGTTCATGTTTTGAATTGTCCCTCCCGTCAAGTCTAACATGCCGGGGTTCTCGGGAGACGGAATTTCTCCAAACAGGATGCTGATCAAGTCTGTAGGGTAGCCGTTATCGCCGAGCACGGCGCTACTGGCTAGCACGGTCCCTCTCGGCATGGTTTCATTTATCATGCCATTCTCTATGACTGTAGTGGTAATATTGTAGAAAACT
>JASFPO010000026.1:0-19511 GCA_050115935.1 Candidatus Bathyarchaeota archaeon
CCGTTGATATTCTTCCTTACAATCTTTCGATTTCTTGTGGGAAATATTATGCACATGAGATCCATTGAGGAACGTTCAACTTCTCCAATCATTTGGTCTTTGGACTTGATAATTGTAGTATTTGAATCTATGTTATTTGTTTTAATGGCATTTTTCATAGTCGATAACTGTCGATATTTTTGTCCCCTTCTTCTCTTGATTTGCATTGTTGATGTTGTATGGATGCTCTTCATGTTAGGCCAATGGAAAAAAGGATTAAGGTTCAAACCACCTTTGGGGTGGGGAATACTGAATTTCTTTTCAGCACTATATCTGGCTCTATTACTTATGTATGACATTCCATTTGCGCCCTTAACCGAAAAAGGTCTTGCTTTTACTTTCGTGGTATTTGCAGTTGCCTTCTCTATAGATGTTTTTTACCTAGACTACTACAAAATATTACGAAAGATGTCTAATGAATGATACTCATCGGTAATGCTGATGATGGATTCAGCTATGATTTCTGAAATGTGCTTTTCTTCGAGTATGAGACCAAACTATCTGCAAAGGTCTCCGAAAATGCTTTCCAAGATGCGCGCAACGAGGATAGATATCAGGCAAGATGAAGTAGAAGAATGTCATATCGCCCTTTCCGCTCTGAATCCCAAATCTTACCGTGGTTATCCTGCAAACCTTAAATACATACTGAATTAATCTCACTGACGTGATGTGATAGAAATGTCAGAGAGGAAATACGATTGGTATCCCGATGAGGATCCGAAAAACTGGCGAACCATCAAGTATGAGCCAAATTGGTACGATCACACCGCATGTATTTCCATTAACAACCCCCAGGAAATGAACTCTTACGTGCTTGGAACCCTTAAAGAGCTGTACACCGCTTACGAGAAAGCTATGGGAGACGACTCCGTCCAGTTTATAGTCATGACTGGTGAGGGTGATAGAGCCTTCTGCACTGGTGGAAACGTGAACGAGTACGCTGAGATATACAACAAAAAGCCTTGGAAGTTCTGGGAGTGGGGAGAGTTTTATGGCAGAGTCTTCGACATGATCATGCACTGTGGAAAGCCTGTTATCGCCCGAGTAAACGGTGCAGTAGCAGGAGGTGGCTGGGAGTTCGTCGCTTGTTGTGACCTCGCAATTGCAGCAGACCACGCAAGGTTCATCTCTCCAGGTCCTAGGGTCGGTATGACCTCTATTGGAGGACTGTCTCAGTGGCTTCCACTGCACATGAGCATAAAGAAATCGGCAGAGATGGTTCTATTAAGTTCACAGATAAACGCCGAAGAAGCCCTCAAATACGGTGTAGTCAACGATGTGGTTCCCTTAAACAAGCTAGACGACAAGGTGAAAGAATACCTCGACAAGATGAAAAAACTGTCTGTATCCAGCCTCTGGTACTTTAAGGTGCACCACAACTGGTGGAAAGAACTGGTTTGGCGTCCAACCTGGGAACATGGAAAGGCTTGGTTTGCTCTCAACCTTGGCTCAATGGAGCCCACTGAAGGCTTATGGGCTTTCAAGGAAAAGAGAAAGGTTGACATGGAAAAAATCCGTTCCTTCATCGCTCAAGGAGGAGATCCAAGGGTTCCTTACGGACCCTACATGGCCAAATGCGGCAAATGTGGCGCAGAATACCTTCCACAAGAATCCAAATACTGTTTGAAATGCGGTGCTCAACTCAAGTAATTGTAGCTGAAGAAACCTTCTTTCACTCTATTTTAAGAGAAACAGTTTTAGAAAACCAGAACTATTCATAGTTTCCGTACAATGATAAGTAGCTAGTATCCGCTTTGAAAATGAACGAGTTCGACTAACATGAACAAGACGAAAACCCGCATCATTGATGAATTAGGAAAGATTGCTGGACCTGAAAATGTTCTCTCAGATATCGAGGACCTTCATGTCTACTCTTTTGAGCAGATTTTCAAAATGCAACTGTATCCTAAGATCAACCTTGTCTTAAGGGTTGACTCAAGCGAACAAGCACAGAAAGCATTGGAACTAGCCAAGAAGAAGGGTCTTACAGTCATTTGCAGAAGTACTGGGAAAGTTGAGAGTTTCGGTTCTGTTCCCTCCACAAGAGTCTTGCTTGATGATGTTGCTCCTCCACAACTTAAGATTCGAGGCGAAGCTGAGGAAAATGAGCGGATAGCAGAGTATACAAGGGAAATCTATAGGGCAGGGCAGGGCACACTTAGAAACGCCGCCTTAGCCCTAAAAGCATTGTTCACAAAAGCGTCAGCCAGCAAGTGCTTAGATCGTACCACTTGCAGTGGCTACTGTACTGTGTCGCCGTCGTTTAATGATGTGGAAACGTGGTCCTCTAAGGGGAGAGCACTTTTGATACGAGGATTTTGCAGCGGAGAACTGCAGCCTTCGAAGAAGTTGGTGGATGTTCTCTATAGTTGTAGCCTCTGCGGGCTTTGCTTTGCTGAATGTTTTGAAGACACGGAGGTTAGGAAAGCCATATTGGATACTCGTCGGCGCATCGCGCAGAAGGGTTTAGCTCCCGATTTGTTCATTAGGACTGCAAAAAATGTATTGAACACTGGAGATGTTAGTGGAACTCCAATGGATAAGCGTCTGGCTTGGTTGAGAAATCTTCCAGTTAGACGTGCAGAGAAGGCTGATGTTCTCTATTGGATTGGCTGTGTGGTGGCTACTCGAACGCCAAACACTGCAAGAGCTGTTGTTAACATTCTGGGTAAGGCTGATGTTGATTTTACCGTATTGGGTGAGAAGGAAGGCTGTTGTGGCTATGTTTTGCTTGCTTCTGGGTTGTGGAATGAAGCGAAGGATGTAGCTTCGCGTATGGTCAAGCGGGTAAGAGAGACTGGAGCGGGGGTTCTTGTCACTTCGTGTGCGGGTTGCTACTACACTTTTTCTAAGCTGTATCCAGAAGTATTGAATGTTGAGATGCCATGTGAAGTGATGCATGCTTCTCAGTTTGCCAATGATCTGATAAAAAATGGGCAACTTGAACTAAAAGGGCTGAATCTTAAGGTGACTTATCACGACCCTTGTTCGCTGGGGCGCCACAGCAATGTCTTTGACGAGCCACGTGATGTTTTGAAAGCAGTGCCTGACTTAAGGCTTGTTGAGATGCCGTTGAGCAAGAGACGTGCTCGGTGTTGCGGTGCTGGAGGGGGGCTCTGGTCCTTTAACTATCCAGTGAGCGTAAACTCGGGTTATGTTAGACTTGCCAATGATGTTGTGTCTCTAGAGGTGGATACACTTGTCACGGCGTGTCCAACATGTCACGTTAATTTCCGACATGCTTCGGTTAAAAAGTCGCTAGGCGTAAGAATTTTCGATGTCATGGAAATAATAGGAAAATCCATAACACAGTCTTAAAATGGCAACTGAAAAAAAAGATAGGGTGTTGCTTCTTCTAGGTGGTGCTTTTGGGTTTCATGAATTGCTTTGGAATGTGTATGGCGAACCTGCAGACGGGATCGCCTTTCAGGACAGTTTCTATGACTTCCGCCTTAACCGGCTGGTCGAAAATGTTGTCCCATGGTCGCTTGTGATAGCCTGCGCTGCAATAGCAGAAGTTTGGCGAGATTTTCAAGCCTGATCTTATTCCTTCGCGTGCCCATCCACAGTGACAAGCGTAGTATCTCTTCATCTTCTCGTCTTTTTCATGCAGGTACTTCTTAGTCATGTATGGAATCTTTGTTTCGTAGATTATGTCTCCTTCTCTGACTCCACCCATGACTTCAGGGTTGCTTCGGACATATTCAACAACCTCTTCGTCGATCTCCTGCGCATAGAACATCGACTTCTCTCGGCTATGTTTTTCCAGCATCTCAACAGCTTCCTTGTGTTTTCTTCTCAGAAAGTCATCTATGCTCTTGGACTTCAAGAACTTCTCTCTCATCGGCAAATACGCTTCTTTTGGACCAACATCAAGTCCGCTTGACATGATCTCTTTCAATAACTTTTCATCAAGTGTGGCTTCAAGTCTTTCCATAATCCTCTTGGCTACTTTCGGCTTGTCTCTAGGGTCCGTCCCGAGTGGAGGCAAGTTGATTTCTTCGAATATCTCGTCACGCCTACTCTCACCCAGAGTTTCTTTCAATGTCTCAGAAAGTTTCTCTAAAGCCCTATACCCTTCTATGAATCCGAACAGTAAAGTTGCCATATCTCGTTTATTCACAAATCTGCCATATCTTATGAGAGCCGCAAAGCTGTCAATCGTGTTCTTCCCATTCTCCACCAAATACGCCACAAAGCTCTGCATATCGCTGGGTGAAGAACTACCAAAGTCCTTGTTTTCGTATTTTTTGTCCAGAAAAGCCTCGAAATCTCTCACAACTCTGATATGCGCTTGGACAGTGTCTTCTTTCACATTTCTTTTTGTGCAATAATCTTTGAATCCTTTCTCGTCCAAGTTTCTCTCTCCAGCGTGTTGCGTCTTAGAAGAAATAGCAATTTAAGCATTGTGAACAAGGCAAAAGTGCATCTCGAAGTTCACAGAAATGTTAAATTTCATCTGTTACCTAGAACGTTAGATCAGATGACCAACAGAGAGAACGACCATGGAAGAATTACCCTTTTACATAGTAGATGTGTTTGCTGAAGAAAAATATGCAGGTAACCAGCTTGCTGTTGTCAGAGATGCAAAGAAACTTTCCGATACTGAAATGCAGAAGATTGCCAAGGAGATGAACTATTCAGAGACAACCTTTATCATATCTGATGAAAAGCGGAACGATGGGTATGATGTTCGCATTTTCACCCCAGAAAAGGAATTGCCTTTTGCTGGCCATCCAACGCTAGGAACGGCCTACGTAATACAATGCGAGATTGTCAAAGAGCCTGTCAAAAAGATATTCTTGAATTTGAGAGTCGGACAGATTCCCGTTACATTCAGCTACAGAGACGAACACGCGGATCTCTTGTGGATGAAGCAGGTACCACCGACTTTCGGTCAAACCTTTGATTCTGAGGTGCTTTCTAATGTTCTGAACCTCGATGCAGAAGAGATAGATAGTAGATTTCCGATTCAAGATGTTTCAACAGGTGTTCCTGACATAATAGTTCCTTTGAAGACCTTGGACGCTGTGAAGCGTGCTAGAATATCCAAAGATGAATACTTCGAGTTCATCAAAGATATACAGGCCAAAGGCATACTCATCTTTTGCCCCGAAACGTACCATGAGAACAACGACTTGAATGTCCGCTTCTTCGCTGACTACTATGGTGTTCCAGAGGACCCAGCCACTGGTTCTGCAAATGGTTGCTTAGCTGGATATTTGGTGAAACATCGCTATTTCGGAAAAAACCGAATCAACCTACGGGTTGAACAAGGTTATGAAATAGGGAGACCTTCATTGTTGCTTCTAAAAGCAGATGACAAAGCAGGAAAAATCGAGGTGTACGTAGGCGGAAAAGTTGTGATGGTTGCCAAAGGAGAACTTGTTTAGAAACAAACAGAATCACGTAACGAAGAATTCGAAATCATAAGAATCCTCCAATTATCCGGAGTAGACCATCATGGAGTCAATAGTTTCTGCATTAGCTCGGAGGACTTCTCGGCTGCTTTTCGCATTTTCATCATGTTTGCCCTTGTTGCCTTGACATATTGTAGAGCTTTTGGGTCACAGAACCTTACGCATACAGGGTCTCCCTCGCATAGGTCGCATTTCAGAATCTTTCCAGTTAAGGTGTCTAGTCCAGCTCCAGCAAAAGGACAGTACAACACGCAGAGTCGGCATCCCACACACAAATCATAATCGATAACCACAGCGCCAGTCTTTTCATCCCGCTTTATCGCGCGAACTGGACAAACCGTTTCACAAATCGGAGTCTCACAATGTAAGCAAACAACAGGTATGTACAAACCAGCTGCCTCCCACTTTGCAACATGAATCCTCGCTCTCGCTGGATTGCAAACTTTCTCATGGTGCATCGAACAAGCAGTTTCACAGATTCTGCACCCTGTACATTTTTCCGGGTCTATAAACAAGATCTTCTGCAATGTTTCCATCCTCCATCCTAAATCATGTGGCTCGGCTCTTTGTCGAGTCTCAATTTTGTCAGCGTCTTCTTCGTAGGTACGCCTTTCTTGTTCCAGCCGTGAAGTGCATAGTACTCATCGAGCATGGCTTCAAACTTTCCGCGATCTATCTTTTTTCCTTTTGCGATTGGCAAGCCTGTTGGAGTTGGCTCCTTGAAGTACCGTTCAGATAAGTTGTCGTCTTTTCTTGTGAAACCTTCACGTAGATTGAACATCCTCTCCAGCGTGTAGATGCGTTCCCCTATTTGCATGAGTTGTGCCTTCGAGAACTTCATGCCTGTTGCAAGCTGAATCAGCTTCGAAAATTCCTTCCATTTGGGTGCATGCACTGCGCAGAACATTGTTTGAAACTTGCACGTGCCTATCGAGTCCGTGACAGCATACAGGAGTTCTTGCCACCAAACCATTCGGCTTTTTCCTTCATATGAGGTGTAGTCGGATGCAACTGGTCCTCCATACACTTCCTGCAGGAAATCTTCTGGCAGCCCGTACATGTCAATCGCAGGGCGACTCCTCAGGTGGTCGCTTCCTCTCGTGGATGTGGCTATGCCTAACGCAAAGCTTGGAGTAGGCCGCTCATCTGAGTGAAGATTGCTCATACCCTTGACTTGAATAGCATAATACTCTGAGTCCTTTCCGATTTTAGCGATGGCATCTCTGAACCCGTCGGCTAAAACGTTGCCAAAGCCTTTTCTCGTGGCGATCTGACGTATTAATTCGAACATGGCTTCTTCGTTGCCCCAGCTTAGTTTTAGACCTCCAGTCGTCTTGTCGTTGATTATTCCTTTCTCATAGAGTTCCATAGCCCAGGCGATGAGTCCTCCTGTTTCAAGCGTGTCCAAGCCATACTTGTTGACGAGGTGATTTGCCACTAGAACGGTTTCCATTCTTTTGCAGTTGACCATTGTCCCGAAGGCGCCTAGTGAGGTGTACTCAGGGCCTTCTGCAAAGAGAGGTGCGTAGGGTCCATCCTTCAAAACGTAGCGATGTCTACAGTGAACTACGCAGCCGTAGCATCCAGATGTGCCTATTGAGTAGCGGTCAATGTTTTCTGGCTCTAGATCTTGGCCTTCTTCAAGCAGATTCAGTTGGAAGTTTTTGGTTCTTATGAGTCCCGTGGTGTTTGTGTTGCTGAAGATTATCATTGTGCCCCATCTGGATTGTGCTCTAGCCCAGCGGGTGTTGATTATCATATCGTTCATCTCTTTGCAGTAATTGAGTAGCTTCTCTGTTTCAGCGAATTCAAGGTTCAACGTTCCTCTAGTTGCGACAGCCTTAAGGTTCTTGGAGCCCATTACACAGCCCATGCCTGTTCTTCCAGCTGAGTTCTTCATTCCTGTCCTTACATTGGCGAATCTCACCAGATTTTCGCCTGCTACCCCGATGACCAAGCTTTTTATGTCCTCATCACCATGGTCCTGTCTTATTGCCTCTTGAGCTTCAATCGTGTCTTTTTCCCAAAGATGAGCACCATCCCTGACTTCAACCTCGCCATCTTGCACCCAAATATACACGGGTCTTTTCGATTTTCCGGTGATCACTATATGATCAAAGCCTGCGAAACGCATTTCAGGTCCAAAGAAGCCGCCTATGTTTGAGTCGCCAACAGAGCCTGTTAAAGGAGATTTAGCGGCTACGTCACATCTGCTAGCGCCCAGACATGGAATGCCTCCAAGCAATCCCGCACCAAAAAACAACACATTCTCTGGGCTCAACGGGTCTATCTTTGGCTTTACATGATTGTAGAGAAGATACATGTCAATGCCTCTGCCGCCCAAATAAAGCTGGCGCATCCTTTTTGGAACTGGCTTTTGAACAACTTTTCCAGTTGATAGGTTGATGTAGGCTATCTTTCTATTCCAAACCATCTAGTTTCCTCATTTTGCCAAGTTTTCATGCTCGTCCTCGGATCTTGGCTTGAGTTGGTGTAGGCCAAGAGATCCGATAACTCGTTTTGCATTTCGGACATGTTGCCTTTTCGGCGTTTGGTTGAACTTCGAAACGTTTTAGGCAGTTTAAACATCTAACTTCGCTCATTTGGCTTCACTATCCTCCGCCAACTGGGACTGTAATCATAACCACATCCTTGTCTTTAAGTTGGAAATCTAGTTTTCTTTCGCTTTTGCCGTTTACCATGACAAGTGTGTCAAGGCTAACTTGGCCCGTTTTTGGGTCTATTATGCTGTTGAACTCCTTTCCGTATTTTTCTGCCAGGGCATTGAGCATGTCTCGCAGTGTAGAATCAGGTTTTACTTCTTGCAGAATCTCTCTTTGCCCTGCTGTTTCCTTGAACATCGCATGGAGCAAGATTTTGACATGAGCTGTCAAGGTGTGACACACTCGGTTGGGGTCTTGAAGTATCTTGAAGTATGACGTAGGTTTTAATCTTTTGCTTGAAGAATATTTTCGAAGACATTTTTATATAACTTATATATTTCCTATACACAGATTGCATTATGAGGAATGCTGTTTGGAGATTAGAAAGCTACAGAAGATTAGAGGTGGCAGTTTCACATTAACACTTCCAAAACAATGGGTTGAGAAAAGAAGGCTTGAAAGCGGCGAGCAGATCGCTGTTTCAGAGGAAGAAGACGGCTCATTGAGGCTTTATCCACTGGTGTCAGCGACGGAAAAGCCTCTTGAAGTGATGCTGTCGCTGGAAGACCATTCGGATCTCGCTGCTCTCGAATATTGTGTCGAGACGTATTATATTCAAGGAAGCAACCAAATCAGCATCTGTTGCAAAGAGATAATTCCAGTAGAACAGAAACGAAGGCTTAAACAGCTTCGCATGGAGTTACCTGGAGTTGAAGTAGCTGAGGAAGCCGCAGACAAGCTGAGTTTTCAGGTTTTGATAGACCCAACAACTTTCTCATTGGAGTCGCTTATTGAGAAGACCTCTTCCTTTTCGCTTCATCTGCAAGAAGACGCTGTGAAGTCTGTTCTGGACTGGAACTTTGCACTTGCCAAAGAAGTTCTGGAACGAAGCAGAGAGGCTCAACGTCACTATCGCATGACAATCCGGCAAGTAGCACTCTCAAGTATGAACAGGGTCGTAGCAGAAAAAGTTGGGGTGAAAAACTGCCGGGAATGCATAACCTTTGCGCTGATTGCGCGAGATCTCAGTAGACTGGTTTACCACTCTTCATCCATTGCAAGGCACATTCTGTCTCTTGAAGGAAAAATGAAGGCAAATCCGGAAATATTGAGGACAATAGCTGAGGTTTCTAAGACCGCATATGAGATGCAGAGCGAAGCAGTTCAAGCCTTTCTTCAAAAGAATGTTAAACTTGCAATTGCTGTGTTTGGGAAGATGAAGTTCATGAGACAGGAAGAGGAAGCTCTGCTGAAGAAAATTCTAGAGAAAACAAGAGATGTCGACACTGCAGTTGCGCTGAGTATGATAGCCCGTGATCTGCGGAGAATAGCTGGTTATGCTGTGGCCGTTGCAGATGATGCTATGAACCGGGTCTTAACACCAGCATAATACCGCAAGTGTTTCGGTTTCGAAATGAATTCTAGAAGTCTGGAGTTAGAACGACTCTCCTCTTCAGTTTTCCAGCATGAGATTGCTCAAAGGTCTCCTTGATCTTGCTCATTGGACGAACTTCAACAAAGGGCTTAATCTTGATGGTCCCATCTAAGACCCACTCCAGCACCTTGGGATAATGCTTAGGCGGGCACCCCCAAGTGCCTATAATCTCGGAATCAAAAGCCATAAGCCTCGAAATCATGTACTGGTTCACAGCTGCGCTGTAGCCAACCACGATCAACTTGCCCACGAAAGACAGAAGGCTGAGAGCTATCTCCTGACCTGGGCTGGACCCTGTAACCTCAAAGATCTTCCAAAGATAGTTGTGAGGCAGCCCATTGGCTTTACACATCTCTCGAAATTCGTTTCGGACTGCTCTTGCATCCTTGCCAGTGGAATTGATTACAAAATCGGTTCCGTACTGGAGAGCCCTCTTCAATTTTTCTGGATTTCTGCCAACACCGATAACTGTCTTGGCACCGAAGGCTTTCGCTAGTTGAGCAACGTAGTTGCCTAGTCCACCCGTGACGCCGACGACAACCACATTGTCTCCTTCCTTAAGTTCAGCTCTCAGACAAGCTTGATACGGAGATGTAATGGCGTCCGCAATTACGGCCAACTCCGCTAGTTCAAAATCTCCGCGGTTTTTCACGAGGCAGAGATCTCTAGAAGGTACCGGTATGTGACTTGAAAAGCCTCCATAGATTCCAAGGCTGTTTCCAGGCATCTTCTGGGCTAAACACCGATTTTCTCTTCCTGCCCTACAGATGGAGCAGTTGTGGCACGGCATAACCGCCGGCACGATGACCTCTTTACCTATCCAACCTTCATCACCTGCTACGACCACACCGCTTATCTCATGTCCCAGAGTGAGAGGCGGCTTGTTTACTGTTGGAACACCAAGATAGAAGTAACCGATGTCGGTGTGACAAACGCCACAGCCAGCTACCTCTATAAGGGCTTCTCCTGATTGAAGGTCTGGAACTGGAATCTCGGTTTTCTCGAGTTTGCCTTCAATGACTCTTCCTGTCTCTTTGTTTTTGCTCCAAGGTTTAGTCATCTGCCAAGTCTGTATCTTGTGTGGCACTTTCAAAATTCTGTCACCTTGTTTAGGCATCTATACAGCGTGCATATATATTTTCTCAGAATGCGCTACTTTCCAGCGGCTCTCAAATTATCATATCGTCAAGGCTAACTCTCACATTTTTCAATGAAACGTGCATATCTGACGATTGCGTCTCTCTGCACATTAGATTCCACTCCAATTCCTCGTCTTTCCCTGACTTCCCGCAAAGCCTTTTCAGGCGAGTGGCACTTGCTAACCAGGTAAGTAGCCAACATTGTTCCAGTTCTTCCAATGCCCGCGGCACAGCTAACAGCTACAGGCTTGTTCTGTCCAAGCATTTCATCCACAAAGTTCACGAACTCAACTATCTGTTCAATCTTTGGGGAGGAAAAATCCCTAACTGGTATGAAAGCATATTCAAATCCAAGATTCTTCACTTGCTCTTCGTCGAGAGGACGCTCCATATTGAGGCAAACAATCGTCTGTAAGCCCTTGTTCCACAGCCACTTAAGCTGCGTCTCGTTTTCAGGCCTTGCACTGCCTGCTATTTTTCCCTCAATTAACCAAGAAAACCTTGCTGGCTTGGAAGCAAAACGACGAAAAACCACCAAACAAAGGCATCCGTTTGTTCTTTTCTAGTTGCTCACCAAAATATATACGTCTTAAATCGGTGCACAACGTCTTTCAGGAGGAGATGATATGATCCCATGGAGTTCTTGATACGCAACTGGTGTTTTCAGTGCATCTGTATGCCTGTTCGACCTATTGCATCTATGGAGGAATGCTCTATAGAAGATTTTTGCATTAACTATTAATATCTATTCATCCAAGGTTTTAATTGTGCGGGCAGAGGTCTGGTATTGTTAATACGTCTCTCGACCTTCCTCTCACTCTTTCACCTCTATACCCGCACTCTCTAGTTATATGGGTTTTTGCCGATACGATTCTAATACTAAGCCCCATACTGCAGTGTTTCTCAAGAACTGAAGACCCTTTTGAGTCAATTTGTATCTGGCCAGTTCTTGACCATTCAGCGGATCTGCAGCCCTTATTGCATCACAAGTAACAAGAAAATCTAAGTACTTGTTCACTTGTTCAAAATTCAGGTTTGCAGCTCGCATTATGTTTGTCTTTGTCTTTCCATTTGGGTCGGTGGTGATTGTTTCCAGAATATCTTTTACTATACTGGCTCTGTCTCTGTACTTGAATCTGGATACTAATATCCCTTGAAAGAATGCATTAAACGACAAACCAGTATTCAACCTCGCATCCCCTCCCATTATCTAATGTGCACTTCTATTAAATAATTTTTTTGGTGTGACTGATGGAAGCTTCTCCATACAAATCGATAAGGAACAAGTAAGTCTCACTCATTGCTATGAATTATCATGGCACAGATTATGCTAAGAATGTGCTAGAATGCTTGTCTGCTTCAAAATCAAGAAAATTCATAGTGGAATTTCACTCTTTGCGAAAAATAGAAAAGCTCTAAACAGATACTTGATACCAGGAGGTTGATACATGCCTGTATATGTTCTTCTTTCTACTCTCACCGATGAGGGAAGGAAAACCGTAAAAGATAGGCCGGAAAGAATCAAAGAAGTGAACAAAGAAATTGAAGCTTTGGGCGCAAAAGTTCTATCGCAGTATGCTGTGCTTGGACCATATGATTTTGTTAACATTGTGGAGGCTCCGAACAACAAAGTCATTTCCCGAATTTCGATGGACTTGGGTTCTAGAGGAACCATTCAAATCATGAGTTTAGCGGCCATTCCAATAGATGATTTCATTGAAAGCATGAAGAAACGATAGAGCCACAAACATCCTCTTTTTTCTACTTTTATTTTGCCAGTTGTCGATCAAACCACGTAGTAGCCCAAAACTTTCTGCAGCCGTTTCGGTGGAGCCTGCTGAGCAGAAAGCTTTTTGAGTATTTTCATCATCTGAGGCTGAAATCTCGCAATATCTGTGAGGCTTATCAATCCTACAAGGTTTCCGCCTTCAATAACTGGAAGCTTTTTGATTTTGCGTTTGAACATCAGTTTTGTGGCATCCTCCAGCTCCATGTCAGGATCTCCAATTATGAGAGGTTTGGTCATTATCTGGCGAACTTTGGTTTTGGTGGGATCTCTTAGTTTCGCGATGACCCGCTTTAGCAGGTCTCTCTCGGTGAGTATTCCAACGGCTCTTCCTCTTCTAGTAACTACTAGGCAGCCGATTTCATTCTCGTTCATGATTTTCACTGCTTTCATCACTGGTGCATTGGAATCCACTGTGATGACGTCTTCAACCATTATGTCTTCAAGTTTAAGCATCATGTTGACACCAGACTAAACCTTACGTTTCTATCGATATAAACTCACAGAAGACAGGATTTAGATTCAGAAATAACATTCAAAGAATAAGAATTGAGAAGAGTTGTGAAGCTGGAAATACGCTTACGGTTTCCCTACGCAAAGGCGCTTGGATGCCCCCAGGAAAGGCATCCTCGATAACTGTAGTGCACGCTATTCTGATGGTGAAAAGAAAAAGGGGGGCTGTGCTATTCGATTCCCCAGCGTTTGGTGACCTTCACTAGGATGAAGATCACGAAGGCTACGATTGCGAAGGTTATCAGCGCTGCCAAGAATTCTCCTACCCCAAATAACTGACCTACATAGTTGGGGTCTATAGGGTTGCCTTGACTATCTAGTTCTGTGGGTGGGACTCCTATTTTGAATGTTGCCAAGTTTCCAAGGCCAGGTATTACTAGACCTATTATTGGCATCACTAAGCCTGTGACGAGTGATTGGACGAGGGCACCGAGATAGACACCCATGATGAAAGCAACGGCAAGCCCCATAACCTTGTATTTCGAGATGAAATCCATGAATTCGTTCCAAAGTCCCTCTCGTGGTGGTGGAGCCGGCTTGGGCTCAAGTAACTCCCTGATCCGCTTCAACTCCTCTAACATCTTATCTTCTTTCGGCATTTACATCACGTTATTGAGAGAACTCCTTTTCTGCATTTAGCTTTTTAGGCTTTCGAAACGTAAAGATAACCGAGGAGAGACAGCATTCTTTTGAAGAGGTTGTCAATGATCCTAATGCAACAGTTATCGTTGCTGATCCTGACAGAAACACTCAAGAATTGAAATCCATATCCGAACTAGGAGAAGAAGTGAGAGAGCTGGTAAGAGAGACATTGACTTCAACCGAAAGCATCAACGTTTCAGCAATAAAGCCCTCAAAATGTCAGAGTATTCCTTGCCATCGGTCCTCTTGGCAGACATGCACAATGATTAGCGCTTCATTCTAGGGAGAAATCTCCCACTTCTTCTTTGGTATTCAACGTATTTGCTTCCAAATCTCTTTGTCAGCATTTGCTCTTCGTAAGATGCTATGCCAACGTAGCCTGGAATAGCGACTAGAGGAACTAACGCTGCCAAGTTAAGTAGCATGAGGAATAACCCAAGAAACATTAAGAAATAGGCCAGATAAGATGGATGTCTTATGTAACGATAGGGACCCGAAGTCACAAGTTGATGATCTTCCTGCATTTCCCATGATACAGCATAGCGACCACGTTCAAGAACACTCCACAAGAAAAGAGAATAACCTGCTGTTTCAAGTATGATGCCAACGACTTGGATGTATGAATCATGTTGAAAACGAAGTTGCAGAGGGAAATTACCTGTTTGAAACACTCCACTGAACATTATGAAAGGATATGTTACTGATTCGACAAAGAAGAATAGTGTTCCAAAGGCTGCCAGAGCGAAGATGATTCCTTGAGGACGCTTAACCTCTGCATAGGCTTTTGCGGATTCTTGACGTCTAACTCGCAGAGTCCTGGCGAGATTGAGCAGATTCAGAGAGGTGAAAATTATCAGCCACACCACTATGAAGGAAGCTGTGAAAACCTCGGGTATCATGACTTAGAAAGAGTTATACCATTGATTTAAAAGCTCTTGCCCGCCCGCGCTGGTCAACATACTAGGGCCATTGTATGCAAAGACTTGAACTCTTGTGTGCCTGAGCATCCAGTCTCATGAACATAAGTGCACAGCAGGCTTTAACATGGGTCTTCATAAGAAGAGATCTGTGCGTTCGTTACATTCCTCTCTGTTCTCTTTCAGGTCCTCTTGTGCAAAAATACTGATGGTTTAACCCCATCTGTTCAGTGAGTGGACAGGTTGGACAGATGCAATTGTTTTCCTCTGTGATGCACAATGGGCTCTTGCCTAAAGCACAGTACAATAGTTCTTTGTTCTCGCTTGCACATTTGTTGTATGTCGGGCATCCACTACATATGCAAAGCTTCTTTTTGGATTCAATAATCTTCATCCTGTCTTCTTCGGTCATTTGCTTCATCTGTTGCATAGCTTGCTCAAATCGATCCATAACTCCACCAACCGGAGAATGCGTTTTTATCGAATATTTAAGCATATGTTGCTGTTGCGTAACAGTCACACACACTTAAAAGTTCAAATCCTCCAAATAGAAATCTGTAACGAAACAATTGAATTTGTGGAGGTGGATTCTTATGGCAAAATGTGGACTCTGTGGAGCAGAGGTTGGAGAACAACCAAAAATCACAGCAGAAGGAAAATGTTCAGTGTGCGGTGCAAAACTTAAACCGGCTTGATTCTAGCGCACCGATCTAGTGTGGTTTAGTTGAGAAATGGAAGGTGAAATGAAGAATGATGGTTAGAAAAGCCACCCACGTCGACGAAGAAGAACCTCTCTTTCAAATGTTCTTTCTGAAAGACGACGTAGGTCAGAATGTTGAGGTTGTGGAGGTTAAGAAAATCGATTTCAAAGAAGTCGAAAGACGTCTTGGAAAGCGAGAATCAGTTTTCATCACTCGCAAACACAATCAAAGACTGAACACAACCTTAGTCGCAGAGGAGACTGTAACGGAACTTTGGCATTTCGATCGCATGTAGCTTGAAAATGCTAGACGCAAGTGAACCTCTGAGAGCATACAAGAAAAGAAAACAATATGAAAAGCCCGAAACAGCTCCAACGCTTCTGTTAAACCTCATTTTTTTGGAGGTTCTCCTTTCTCTCTCTTTTCGCTCAAAGGTAGAAGCGTTGGGCTGCGGGAAAAATTGCGAATGTCCGGTTATATGAATCACAGTTGTTGAATTGAGTTTGACAATATGCCTTGGAAATTGATATTTGTCAGGAATTGTGGCAGCAAACCGTCAAATGGTCGGCGATGCAGGATTTGCAGACGTGACCTTGTTGGTGACAAAGCTTGGAGGAACAGAAACAAACATCGTGTTAAGTACGTATGTGAAATGTGCTTCCCCAAAATATGGGTGAAAATATGATCAGGCAGGTTGTCGGCTCTTCACAAAGCGATGCGTGTAAACGGTTGTTTACACTTTTCTGATCTCCATTCTTCCTAGTTTTGCATCTAAACCCGTGAACAAAACTGTACGATGAGCTCTGGCTAATTCGGTGTATAGGTTTATGGGATCATTGGTTTTGTTTAGCATGTCGGCGTTGTAAGCGCAGATGGCAATCATTGGAATGTCTAAGACCCTGTGGAGTGTCTTCTCATATTCAATTAATTCCCGAATCATGTTGTGCTTGAAGAAACATGCCATTTCTCCAGTAACCCTTAATCCTTTGAAGCCTTGTTTCAGGGCTTCATTGTAGAGTTTTTTCCATGAATTCAGAGTTGTGGTCATACTGAAATTTCCATCTATGATGTAGATGTCTTCGTATCCAAGGATTTTCAGAGCATGTGTTTTTTCATGTTTTTCCACTTCGATGCCGAATTGTTTCATGGCGTTTCTTATTTGGTTGGGGTTCTCATCAGCCGCTACGTAGACTCCTGCTTCGCCATTTTCCAGTCCGACTTTAAGGTAATTGAAGAGAACGTTGTATTTTGCTTCAGGAGAATCGTATGCAAATACTAGATGGTTTTTGGGTCTCAATTGCTCCATGAACTGAACCATCTTTTCAGGAACAGCGGTCGTTTCAACATACTTCCAGCTCACAGAAGCGTGCCAAAGGTTTTCGAAGTCACCTTGAAAGACTCCCACGAGGCTATCACTATTTGTCCACAGCCAAGGATTTTCTCCCATGTTTCCCTCTGTGGTGGTTGAGATTAGAGCTTCCTCGAAATCAACGATCATGTAATGACTTGCGGGCAGATCCGTGCACCTTAAATCGATCGAGTTTGCAGGTGACACCTGCCTTTCTATGGCTTTCGGCAAGTATTCTCCATATTCGCCTAATTCCGATATAATACGAATCCTTACCCCTCTCTTTCTTGCTCTGTCGAGCTGTTCAGAGAAAATATGCATAAACTGCACGAGTTTTCCTCCAGAACACGCAATGTCAAATTCTCTCTCAGCTCTTTTCAGCATAATTAAGATCTTACCTATCATGCTTTCTCGCTTTGAAAGCAGAGCGAAATTGGCTTTTTCTTCTACTTCTAACCTAGGCGTTCGCGCGAAATGCGCCAGAAACGTTTTCGCTTTAGCCTTCAACGCAGACACTTTCTCGCGAGATGCATCCTCCTCATGTTTTATCAGAAAGGAGATCGCTTCTTCCACAGGGGTGGCTCTGATTTTTGTTGGCTTTCCTACTATTTTTTCAATCAGTCCCATTTCTTCGAGCTTCGGCAACATTCTGTAGACATCTTCTCGACGCACCTTCGAAATTTTCGAAATTCGGCCAACCGAAGCCAACCTTAGTCTAGCTATGGTCATATACACCTTTGCCTGATTACGAGTAAGCCCGAAGTCAATTAACATCTCAGCATTCCTTTCCAATGATAGCAAGACGAATCCCCCCGAAAGAATGTAACTGATACTGTTATGTTACAGTCACATATATTTATTACTTCAAACTTACACCGAAATTTCCCTGAAGATCATCAATCAAAGCTACAACACAAAAGAAGTCTCCAAATGGAAGCAGAAAGCACGGCCAAAGACCTGCAGAAAGTCAGGAAAGCCTAGTGAGGGTACCCTGGGCTAGTTTTGGATAACGTTACAGTTGTTGAAGAGCAAAACGCAGTGCAAAGATGACAAGAGGCTCACGTTCCCAACTTATTCAAACTTAATCCTTTGGAATCAACTATTTGAAAGAAGGCATTATTTCTTGTGCAAAGCTTCTTATCGAGTGGATGATTTCTTCATTGCGAGGGAATGACGTCAAGAAGTATCTCACACCTTCTTCTATGGCTGCTTCAACTTTTTTGATATACTCCTTTGAGTCAGGGGGAGTCCAAGACGACAGAGCACCCGCCATAAAAGCTATTTTGTTGGCACGATTCGCCTTCTTTGCTGACTTCAAAACCTTGTCTTTTCTTTCTTCGTAACCTTCAGCACCTTCGAATTGCGGAATGTAGCAAATATCAGCATATCTGCCTGCCAGCTTGAGCATTCGGTCTCCCCTGCCTCCGAATAGGAGTGGAGGATACGGTTTCTGAATAGGCTTGGGCTCTAGAACTGCAGCCTTGGCACTGAAGTGTTTCCCATCAAATGTAACCTTGCTTTGAGTCCAAAGCTCTATCATTAGTTTGACGCCTTCCTTTGTCTTATCCACCCTGACTTTGGGCTCGTTCCATTCGGTGTAGCCTTCAAACTCTACTTGGGACCATCCGGCTCCAACGCCTAACACCACTCGTCCCGTTGAAAGGACATCGAGAGTTGAGATCATCTTGGCTAAAATGCTGGGAGAACGGAAAGGAATTGGAGTTACTAAAGTGCCAAGGCGGATACTCTCAGTCTTTGCTGCAAGATAAGTCAGAGTCACCCATGTGTCCAAAGTGGAATTCTTGTCTGGGCGTTTGAGCCATTCCACATCTCCCCACATGTAATGGTCAGGCATGAGCGCTCCATCAAAGCCCAGCTTATCTGCCTCCATAACAGCTTCTTTTATCATCGTCAAATCTTTAGCCCAGTTACCTAAGCCAGATAAGAAGAATTGCATCTGAATCTGCACACCTACCCAGAACTTCCTCTCACCAGTTAAAATATCTTGTCAAATGCGCGCTTGTACATTCCTTTGCTAGCCATGAACGCCCATCTTGCCTAAAACATTAAATGGACTAAAGAAAATCCGATATTAGACAGAGGAGTTGAAGAATGAATTTGCAGACAGAGGAGTCCCAAAACACTTCAAAAAGGCGACCAACAGGCATGTTTGCGTTTACTACCATTTGGATTGGTCAAGTGATCTCATTACTCGGCACCGCTATGACCGGTTTTGCGCTCACAATCTGGGCTTGGCAAATTACTGGGGAAGCAACAGCTCTGGCTTTGGTTGGCTTCTTCACATTTGCTCCGGCTTTGCTAGTTACACCCTTCGCTGGTGCATTGGTAGATCGGTGGAACCGGAAATTCGTGATGATGTTGAGCGACCTCGCTGCTATTGTATCTACAGTAGTTATTTTGCTGCTGTTCTGGACAAGCAATTTGCAGATATGGCATCTTTATGCGACTGGGGCTTTCGCTGGTGCTTTTGGAGCTTTCCAGTTTCCTGCATACTCTGCTGCTGTGACCACTATGGTCTCCAAAGAACAGTATGGTCGCGCTAGTGGTATGCTTTCTGCAGCTCAATTCGCTTCCAATATTTTTGCCCCAGTGTTAGCTGTCATATTTTTGAGTGTTATCGGAATTGGGGGTATCTTAGTCATCGATGTGCTCACTTTTCTGGTGGCTATCGGAGCGTTGCTCTTGGTGCATATACCTCAGCCAATTGTAACACAGGAGGGACTGAGAAGCAGAGGTAGTCTCCTGAAGGAGTCAGTCTATGGGTTTCGCTACATTTATGAGCGACGCAGTTTGTTTGCCCTTCTCTTGATTTTCTTTTTTATCAACCTTGTTGCTCCCTTTGCCTTCACACTGCTTTCACCTATGATATTGGCGCGAACTGGGAGTG
>JASFPO010000027.1:0-19409 GCA_050115935.1 Candidatus Bathyarchaeota archaeon
GAAAATTTTTACGACTCTAGGTGGATACAACCTCATCGCGCTTGTGGTTGCAGAAAACCAAGACACCTTGGAAAGCATATCAGTAGAGAAGTGTTCACTAAGAAGTAGTGAAGGAATACGTCGATCTGAATTCTATCCAATTGGCAATATCCATTACTCTCCTTTCTTGCCCATGCGAGAGCACCTTGCACACAAGGAAAGAGGAACGCCGCCATGTAACGTTGAGTGTAAAGCATGCAAGAGATTTGAGATGCAGAAATGCGTTGGATGCCCAGCCACAACTCATTATAGAGGCACACTCTAGTAGAGAGGGATCTAAACAGCAAGCCAAGTAATTCTCAAGGAAGTTGACGGCATAGAAATGCGTGCGTTTAGATAGCGTGTGCACCTCGTCCTTTTCTCAGGTCACCAGATGCTTAAGACTAACAGTATTCTGAACACGATTCCACCAACAGCAATCGCGAAGGAGATTTCAAACACCGTGATAAATAGCGCCTTTCTCCATCCAACCTCCTTCACCAATGCTCCGATGGTTGAGATGCAAGGAATGTAGAGCATCGCCACCAAAGTAAAGACTACCATCTGCAAAGGTCCAAAACCCGGAACCTCAACGAAATTTGCCGTTCCCAGAAGAGTTGAAAGCATTACCAAAGTCAGCTCCTTCCTCAACACCCCAAAAATTAGAGTAATCCCGGTGATCGCTGGCAAACCCAGCCAAACCTCGGTGACCGGTCTAAGAACGTGGGCCATAGGCTCCAATAGTTTCAGAACATCTGCGAGCTTGATCACAAAACTCCCAGCGATTATGAGGGGCAACGCCATCTTAATATACTCGCTCAGCCTAAACCATGTTTGCTTTGCAACAGTCTTTCCATGCGGTACTCTATAGTCATGCATCTCCATAATCAAGCCAGTCGGCTCACCGGGCAACACCTTGAACGCAATTCTCCCAAGAATGAAAATTATCACCAGATCAATGACGTATAACAGCAATGCCCATTGAACTCCAACAAATCTCCCGACAAGACCGAGAATGATAACCGTCGTCGCTGCGCAAGGCACCAATGTAGCGGCAAAAATCGTGAGAAGTCTCTCCCTTTCAGTTTCCATTATTCTACATCCCAAACAAGCTGGAACATTGCAGCCGAAACCAAGCATCATCGGAATGAACGCTTTCCCATGCAAACCCAGCTTATGCATCAAATTGTCCATCAAAAAGGCAATCCTACTTAGATAGCCAGAATCTTCAAGAACGTATAGGATAAAGTAAAAAGGAAGAAGATAAGGCAACACAATGGTAATCCCTGCAATAAGACCTTCCACAACACCACCCCACACCAGCTCCACCACAATCCCAACTCCAAATAGATTCTCAAAAGCGGACTCGAAACCATAGAGAAAATCACTCAACAAGCCAGAAGTATAATCTCCAAAGGAGAAAATTCCAAGGAAGATCGACAAGATCATCGCAGCCATAATCGGGTATCCAAAAACTCTGTGGGTCGTCAAAGCATGAAGTCTCTCTCTAATCGGAGGTGTCACAGGCGTCACAATCTGCAGAACCTCTGTCGCAAAGCCTGCAGCAATCTCGTACCGCGCAGAAGTCATTACAGTTGAACATGAATGCCCATGAATAGACTCAATCTCTTGGGCAAGCTCTTTCGCGACATCCAGTGTTTTTGGATCTATCGAACGAACTCTGCGTTCTATCTGCTTGTCGTCTTCCAAAAGCTTCAACGCAACCCACCTAGCGGGATATGGCATTTGCAATTTTCTGACCGCTTTGCTGAGTTCTTCAATTTTCTCTTCAATCTCTTTGCCATATCTAACCTTAGAGGGAGTCGCATCTCTCCTCTCAATCGCGTTTACCACCGTCTGCAACAGCTCGTATATACCCGTCTGGCTTGGTGCGACAGTTGGAACTACAGATACGCCAAGGATTTTCTCCAGTTTTTTATGGTCAATTTCCATGCCTTTCTTCTTCGCCATATCTATCTGGTTCAAGGCTACAATCATTGGGGTTTCAAGCTCCATCAGTTGAAGGGTGAAGTACAGGTTTCTTTCAAGAACCGAGGCGTCAACTACATTGACTACCAAATCAGGGTTCTCGATTCCAATGTATTCCCTTGAAACAAGTTCTTCGATGGAAAAAGCAGATAGAGAGTAGATTCCAGGCAGGTCGACGATGTCTATGGTATAGCCTTTGAATTGAAGGGTTCCTTCCGCTTTTTCGACTGTTTTTCCAGGCCAATTTCCGATGTGCTGGTGCATCCCCGTTAGATGGTTGAATATAACAGATTTTCCAACATTTGCGTTGCCAGCAAGAGCTACTACAATCCGTTTCTTAGTCATCTTGCTACACTCACTAAGATTCTCTCCGCCATTCCTCGGCCTACTGCCAACCTCGAACCCCTCACCTGAAGTTCTACTGGGCCACGGAATGGTATAGATTTGACAACTGTAACCATGGTCCCAGGGGTAAGACCCATATCTTCCAGTCTTCTCTGAAAACCCCGTCTGCGACGGTGACGACCATGACTGGAGCTTGATGGTATGCCAACAGAGACTATCACTCCACTTTCACCATCCTTCAAGTGTGTCAATGGAACTTCCACTATTTCATACTCCTATTCAGGCACCGTCACCCGCATATGTGCAAAACTTATAAATAAGGATTTAGCTTAATATAACAATGTTAGGCAAGCCTAAAACCGAGGTAAGAAGCCTGTGAAAACAGTTCAGACTCCTGAGCTAAGTGAAAGCGAACAAAGCTACGTTGAGACAATTCACAGTCTTATCCAAAAGCATGGCTACGCCAGAGTCGCCGACATAGCTGCCTCTCTAAACGTGAAACCTCCAAGTGTAACAAACATGCTTCAAAAACTCGACAAGCAGAGATTCGTCACCTATAGAAGATATCGAGGCGTTGTACTAACCTCTAAGGGAAAAATGCTTGCAAGAACCATGGAAAAGCGACATCAAGCCCTGAGGAGTTTTCTGATTATGATAGGTGTCAGCGAAGAAAATGCTGAGAAAGACGCTTGCGAAATAGAGCATAAGGTAAACCGCGAGACCATAGAAAAACTCGGAGAATTCATGAAATTTCTGCAGTCAACACAAACCCCGCGGCATTCAGGGAAAGCTTAAATCGCATTCTGTTTCTCATGCGCGCGCAATAAACTAAGTGTTTTTAGATTGAGTCTCAAACGGGTTTCTGCAGGTTTTCTATAACGGACCATGTATCATTAACTAAAGCAATCCAACGAAGATACGAATTTGTTACAGCTCTCAGAGCAGAAGTATCCCGCGCCTCAAAAATGAGCGTCAAAATCCTTTCTTTCCCTTTAATCTGCACTCTTGAACGCGGAGTTAGAGGCTTTTCAGTTTCCGGCTTAAGCGCCTTTAGAACAACATCCAAATGACTCTCAGATTGAAACCTTAAGCGAACAACCGCGCGAGCCTTCATTGAACCAAATCTCCCAGATGACACGTGAAGGAAGTGATGCTGCGTCAATTTCAACTCTTTCAAGCAAAAGGTTCAATTATGCCTAACTTATCTTGTCAAATCCGAACAATGTTGACTGGCAGAATCACTCTACCTTTTCTCTTCGGAAGGAGCCTCGGGCTGCATGCTTTTAGCGGTTCTTCTTGCAACAATTCCCAACTTTGTAACTGGAGTATAGGCGCCACCTGCGAAGGTGAGGCCGCATTTTCTACATTCCCAGACGCCTACACTTTGTCTCTTAACCGCCACCGCGCTGCATTGAGGACATTTGTATGTTTTCTTTAATGATACCACTGTTTTTGTGTATCGTTTTCTGACAGTAGCGCCATAGCGAGCGCCTAATCCTCTTGTCGGACCAATCTTCTTTGTTCGTTTCCCCACTACTTTTTCACCACGAGTTTTCGCAGTTCAGCGGCTTTCTGTCGAGCTATCTTTGCAGCTTCCTGAATCTGCTGGGTTGTGAAAACACCAGTGCCGCCTTTCTGTAAAGCACAGAGGTTCTCATCCTTTTCAAAGGTCATTGTTATCCGAGCATCCATTACCTGCTCTTCTTCAAGCCATGGATCAGCCAATAGTTTGTCGTTGATCTTAGCAAGTGTGACAGCGATAGGGTAGTTGCGAATTGGAAGCGATTTGTAACCGGGTTTGATCTGGAATTTTCCTTCTTTGATTTCATATTTGGAAATTTTGGTGTTAAGCAACGCAGCTAAGGCCGCTAAGGCAGAAGCATCAATGAGGTTTCCATCATAGTTGAGCACGTACAAGTCAATAAATACAATAAAGACTTTCTTTCCCGGTTCAATGCATAATTTCTCTAAGTCTATCGCCTTAGATTCCCGTATGCCTCTGTCTACTACTCTCGCAATTTCAATCGCCTTTTCGCCAGGCGGTCCAGGTTCAAACTCAGGTGATGCTAAAGGCACCAGTTCAGCGTTAACCGTCAAAACTCCTTGATTTGGAACGTCTGAAAAGGGTTCTCCTATTCCAATCTTTATTCCAACCAATACCTCAGTTTTGCCAAGGCGCACGCGGGCTGAGCCTTCAGCTTTTTCGATAACTCCAATCTCAATTTTGGTTTCACGATACTCTGTTAGTCCCCGTCCATCAAGTCTCTTTCCAAGAGAAATTAACTGCGCCATTCTTTTTTGCTTGACACGGGCAACAACGGACGAAGTCATTGTTCTTCAGCCTCCTCTTCTATAGTTTTTTTAATCTCTATGTACTTGCCTCTCAAAGCCTCTTTCTGAAGCTGATATATCTGCTTGCATCCCTCAATTGCAAGATTTATAGCCTTCTCGAATTCTTCGCTGGTTAACCCCCCATCCATCTGAAGCAAAGTTATAGCGTTTAGGTTAGACATGTAAGCTAGTGGCAAATCAGCTTCACCTTTCTTGTCTTCTTCATCATTTAAGTCCAATACTAGACGCCCATCAACCTTACCAGCCGCACATGAAGAAACAAGATCGCGTAGAGGTATGCCAGCATCTGCTAAGGCCAAAGAGGCAGCTGTGAGACCTGCGCATCTTGTTCCACCGTCTCCCTGCAAGACTTCAATGTAAATGTCAATCGACGTTCTTGGGTAATATTCTACAAAAACCGAAGGCTCAAGCGCATCTCGAATTACCTTGGAGAGCTCTATCTCCCGTCTTGATGGAGCAGGCGATTTTCTCTCTTCAACTGAGAAGGGTGCCATATGATAGCGGCATCGCAACACGGTTCGGTCGGGCTGAGCCAGATGTTTTGGATGCACCTCTTTTGGCCCGTATACAGCGGTCAAAATCTTGTTTTTTCCTTGCTCAATATAAGCTGAGCCATCAGCGTTATTGAGAATTCCTACTTCAATTTTAATGGGTCTTAGTTCAGTCAATTTTCTTCCATCATGACGTATATTTTTTTCGTCAGCTAATTTTTTAGTTTTCTTTTTTGGCATCTTTTCCATCATCCTCCTTTTTCTTCGCTTTCTCCTTTCTAATCATTTCAGCCACACGATCTGTTAACCCGGATGTGTGAGCTTCTTGCTCGATTTTGCGAATAGCCATAATTGCTAGACGTTCATCTTCAGGTGATTTGCCGCTTACAAGGACTATACCATTCTGACCTACAAGAACTTGGCAGCTTGTTTCTTTTTTAATTATTGTGATCATTGAGCCTTTCTTTCCAATTAAGCGCGGGATTTTTGTTGGCGTTATCTCAACTATTTGTCCTCTTTTGATTTTGCCCAAGCCAGGTTCTCGGATTGTTAAGAGAGGACCTCTCGTTCGGTCGCTGGCAACTATGTTTGCGATGATGATCTCTCCGACATCAAACATTGAAGGCAAGTCATCTCTCTGTGGTCTGAATGAACGTTCCAGAACATCTGAAGCTCTAAGCATGGCTTGATGAGGCGTTTTGATGTCGATTATCCATCCGCTTAGGCTTACGTCAACAACTTTTCCAATCACTGTGTCGCCAACCATGGGAATGTAAAATGACTTCAATGCCATAACATGGATGTTCCTATTCTCGTAATCCACAAGTCCAACACGAGTTGCGTAGATTCTACCGTTTTCTTTGAACGTATTTTCGCCGGCTTGGTAATCATTTTCAGCTAGCAAATCTCCGGGAGTTACAAGTTGTCTTTTCTCATACAAAACAGGCAATTTACTTCACCACCAAATTTGATTTACTTAACTAATTTTGCCTCTGCACTACCTCGCGTTACGTCTCCTATCTTCTCCAAGAACGGTCCGTAAAGTCCTGCAGGCATTTCTACTATTGCAAACCAAGAGCCATCGCCTCGCCATTCCTCCTTTCTGATTGTACCGAATCCCTTTACTATTCCATAAGCCTTGCTTGCGTATTGCGGCGGTATGCGTATACTCACTTGGACTTGTTCCATCTTGAGTGGCAAGATTGGGCGTAGAAGCTTTATTATGTCCTTGGCTTGTTCCTCGGTTTCCTTAAAGGCGTCTATTGAATAGTGAATCTGCTGCATGACTCGTTCGATGCGTAGGGGTGGGTGGGGCAGGTTGGTTCTCGGGTCTATGCAGTGGCGAGAGATGAACGCAATGATCTGTCTTCGTTTGTCTTCGGTGAGTTGTTTGCGTTGTTCAGTTGTTAGCTGTAATGTGCCCTTTTGCAGTATCTTCTGTGCTATTTGAAATGAATCGGTTGTTCCGAAAACTGTACGTAGCTTCTCTTCTGGAGGTTTAGTTCCCTTGTTGGCGTCCGTGAATATGGTGTCGCTTGCAAGAGCCGATGATAGCGAGGTAATCTTTCCGAGACGGTAGGCTAATGCCACGTCCGGTTTGACCAGGATTTCGAAGCGCTCCCCTTCATGGGTTAGGCGAGCAATAGTGTATCGTTGACTCATTGGGCTCCGCTGCCCTCGGTACTCCTCTGATGAGTGCCAATTTCTGCATCGCTGAGCATCTTTAGCTTTTTTGTCGCAGTTGGAACTACAGCAATTTTTATTCTGGGCTGTTCTCCTCTTTCCTCTAGAGTCTTGATCAAGCTTTTGACGGTAAGCTTTATCGCATCGTTGAGCTTCATGTCTTCTTTGTATTCTGCCTTGAGAATCTTTTCAACGGTTTCTTTGCCTACTCCTACAGCAATTGCGTTGTAGCTTCTGTAAGTTCCGCTTGGATCTGTCTGGAAAACTCGCGTTCCTGTTTTGTCTACGCCGCCGAAGATTACGGAGACTCCGAAGGGTCGAACTCCAGCGTGTTGTGTATATAATTGTTTGATATCTCCAATGCGTTTTGCGATGACTTCAACGTCAATTGGCTCATCATACATTAACCTGTTACTCTGAGCGTAGATTCTAGCGTTGTCTATTAGAATACGCGCGTCTGAGCCCAAACCTACAACAGCCGCGCCCAAATGTCCATCCACTTCAAAGAGTTTCCATGAGAAAGCCTGATCTTGTAAAGGAGATTCAATTCTTTCTTCTGCTCCTAGCACTATACCTTCAGAACACGTTAAACCTAATATCGTCGCTCCACGGTTCACTGTTTCCAAGGCGTATTCAACTTGGAAGAGACGCCCATCTGGGGAGAAAACTGTTATAGCGCGGTCATATGCTCCTGGCGCCGCGAATACTGACATGGTTCATTATCACCTCACGCCTATGAACTCATATGTTTTGGATGTTCACTTGTAACAACTAAACTAAAAAGGTTTCTGATTAAGAAAAGATATTTCTTCTCAATATGACCTCTCGATCTCTTCATGGCTTCTGTCATTGCCTAACGTCTGCGTATCATATTTGTAGGCAAGCGCTCAATAAGAGGGAGAATGGAACGAACTAGAACAGCCGGTGAACTCATAGAATGATTCGGAATTTGCACCGCTTGTCTCCTTTCACGATTGATTCTTCCAGAATGATTTCGACGGGTCGCCCAAGAACTCCTTCAAATAGAGCTTTTGCCCATCCACGAGAGCAGTTGCAGTATGTTGCCGAGAGCGTTTCTGGAGGAATCTTGTTCACGTGGGAACAGTAGCATTTTGGATATATGATATAGAGTCGATCTTTTTCTCTGTGTAGCTGCTCGTAGAGCTTTCCAAACTTGTCTAGGAACTCATCCATGTTCTCCGATTTCCCGTAGATATCTCTAGCCTTCTTGATGAAGCTTTGAGGGATACATTGTCGCCCACACTTCTCTAACACTTTGGCTCGTGTTTCTTCATCAACATTTTCATCCAGTCCAGCTATCAAGCATGTTATCCATCTTTCCATACGTTTGCCCATCAACGCTCACTCCTGTATTCCCAACAATGTCTTAGTAGAATTGAGAGTTCCATATTTTAATTGTGTTTCCACACCTGCAAATCCTCGTAAATGTGAGTTTGTTTACTTGAAGGCGCTCTTCCTAGGCAGCCCAGAGTGGAGCTTTGCGTCTCATGATGTTTATGAGTTCGTTTAGTGTGTCTATTTCCTCTGCAGAAAGGCGATCCTGAAATCTTGTTAGCAAAACTTTTGCATGAGATTCTGGCACTTTGGCAAAGATGATGTCCCCTTCATTGATGTTGCGTCCCACAACTGGCTTTTCCATGGAAACTGCTACCTGCATTCCCGCTTTTGCCTCTGAAATGGCTTTCCCCTTGTCTTGTATCTGCATAACTTCGCCTAGGTCTCCACCGCCATTATCGACAATTGGAGCCTTTGGTTTGATCTGTCCTGCTAAGATTTCGACACCTACTATGGCTGGCTTGGCTCTCCTGAAAACACAGCCAGGCAGAAGTTTCATCTTCGCCGGTTTTAGCAGTTTGTCAAATTCTTTCAGCAGACGCATCTCTTGCTCGCCTTTCAGCCACTGAGTATAGTCGTCGATTAGGTGGTAGATGATGTTGCGTTGAAAAATCTGGACTTTTCTATCTTTAGCCTCTTCTTGGGCATCTGGCAATATCTTCACGTTGAAGGCTAAGATAACTCCGTGGAGAGGCTCACGCTCTTTAACCACAAACGCTTCGGTAATGTCTCGCTTAGAAACATCACCAACATCTGCCAATCGAATTGGAACGTTTTCCCGCTTCAAAATCTCAGCTATTGCTTCCAGAGAACCCAAAGCATCGGTTTTCAACACAACTCCATCTATATCCGTAGCAATCCGAAGTTTCTCCACCTCTTCTGAAACCAGTTCAACAAGCTCGCAGAGGTGCTCTTCAGACGATACTACATACAAAGGGGCACCAGCCAAGGCATCATCTAAATCCGGAGCTGCAACTTTGACTCCTGCTGCAGCAGAAATTTTATCAACAGAGGAGAATCTATCTCGGGGATCCCTAATTTCATCTAGAGGCTTAGGCGACAGAACTGCACGTGTCTTGGTTACGATGGGTTTTTCTTTACCCCCCACCACAATTGTATCACCTTTCTGAAGCACACCGTCATAAATGATAGCGTTAACTGTGACTCCCAAGCCGGGTTCTTCCTTAACCTCTAAAACAGTACCTTTCGCAGGACCTTCGGTTACCAGAAGCTGAGATTGAAGATATTGTTGGGTTAATCCAATGAGAACAGTCAAAAGTTCGGATATGCCTTCGCCTGTCTTAGCACTGACAGGAACAACAGCTATTGTCTTTGTGAAATCAGCGATTCTGTCGAACCGATCGCTTCGAAAGCCAAGAGTGGAAAAAGTCCCAATGATGGAGTAGAGACGTTCATCCAAATCCTGACGAACATAGGAATCTTGGCTCTGATAAGAAACCAGAAAAGGTTGATGTGCCTTCGATACCCATCCGGGAATTCTATCTATCTTGTTGGCCGCCACCAAGAACGGAGTCTTTCTGACCTTAAGAATTTCTATGCATTCAGAGGTTTGAGCTTCAAAACCTTTCAGTACATCAACAACGAGAACTGCAATATCCGCTACTCCTCCACCTCGCTTTCTAAGGTTAGCAAAAGCCTCATGACCCGGCGTGTCGATGACAAGCAACCCTGGAATCTCAACTTCCCCTTTTAGCCTCTCTAAAAGAGGTCCACACAGTTCAGTCAAAGTCTTAACAGGAAAGAAGCTTGCCCCGATATGCTGCGTTATGCCGCCAGCCTCACGTGCCTGAACACTGCTTCGCCTTATCTTGTCTAGAAGCAGAGTTTTTCCAGTGTCGATGTGTCCAAGCACACAGATAATTGGTTGGCGTACTGGCATAACAGACTCTTCCTTGCGTTATCAACAATGAAAGTAAAATGGCTAATAAATTGTTTTGTCGCTGCTAGCGATATAAGCTAAGTAATGAGATTCGTCTTTTGCAGTTCTTGCAGTATTTTCTGAACTATGACTTCAGGTGGGGTATCTACCGAGGTGCATTCTATATTTAGAATAGGCAACTTGTCTCTGTAATATTCGATTAGGGGTTGGGTTTGTGCTTCATAGAGCTTCAGTCTTTGTCTAATCACCTCAGGTTTGTCGTCTTCACGTTGGAAAAGTTCTCCTCCACACTTGTCACATATATCTTGTATTTTAGGTTTCAAATATTTCAGATTGTAAATTGCACCACACTTCTTGCATAATCTTCGACTTGAGAGACGTTCTATGATAATCCACTCAGGAACAATTAGACGGATTACTGCGCCAATGTCTGAAAGCTTGCTCAAAGAGCTTGCTTGTTCAATGGTTCGAGGGTAGCCATCTAGAATAAAGCCATGCTTGCTGTCGGGCATACCCATTCTTTTTGCTAGAACAGCGGTTACAATTTCGTCTGGAACTAGTCCACCACTCTTTACAAACTCAGCAACTTTTCTACCTAAATCTGTGTCCTGCTTGATTTCATCGCGGAATATGTCGCCAGTGGAAATCACTGCAATTCTGAGTTCACGTCCAAGCCGCGACGCATAAGTGCCCTTTCCAGCACCTGGAGGTCCAAATATGATGAACCTCAACTATGCTCTACCTTTCTCCTCTTTTCCAAAGTACTTTGTCCACTTAAGCTTGCGAGCGTCTCTGTGCAGTTTTGTTGAGTTTTTCCTGCATTTGCTGGAGCAGAACCAAAGAAGAGAGCCATCATTTCTAACAAATAGGATGCCTGTTCCAGCTGGAAAATCTTGTCCACAGAAGGAACATCGTCGAGGTTTGGGCACTGATGAGAGTCCTCCGTTGGCTTTACCGGATCTTCTTGGCTTCGCGTTCTGTTTCCCTTAGCATGAGAATGTCGTTAACCCTTACAGGACCCTTAACATTTCTTGTGATAATTCGTCCCCGGTCTCTTCCTTCAAGTACACGAACACGCACCTGTGTAATTGCACCGGTTACGCCTGTTCTCCCAATTACCTGTATTACCTCTGCTGGGATTAACTCCTCTGCAGCCTCTTCGCGCTTACTCATCCACTAGCGCCCTTCTTCCTTTGCTCTTCTGTTCTTCGGGTTATCTCTTTGACTAAAGATTCAGCTTCGCCAGCATCGACGATGCACGCGGCAGCGGAGGGAACATCTATTCCTACTGCAGAGCCTACTTTCTGCTTGCTTGGCACAAACACATAAGGTATCTTTCTTTCATCACAGATAAGCGGTAAATGTGCCACCACTTCCGGTGGATCGACATCTTCAGCGATAACAACGAGTTTTGCATGTGCACGTTCAACGGCCTTTGTGGTTTCATTTGTGCCCTTTCTAACTGAGCCCGTCCGTGTAGCTATCTGAAGGGCTTCATAGGCAGCGTCCGCTACTTCTTGGGGAACACTGAACTTCATATAGAATGGTTTGGACATAGCCTCACCCATATACTCAAGTGCAGAATCTATCAAACACACACATTTATAAGAGTTTTCTGGAAATGTAGGCAGACTTCACTGCATCAGCTTCAATCCTCAAGCCAGCAAACGCAAGTCGGTCATCGATGGGCAAAGAAGACCTTCAACTTTGAATCTACATTGTCAACCCTTACAAAACCAAAGCGTTCAAACTGAACAATATCATTAGCATGAAGTCCTCGGCAACCATCTTCAGCAATGCCCTTGGCAATCATAGCGTCAGGCCTCACAACCTCACATGGTATGCCAGTATCTACGGGAATCCAGTGAATGAGTGGTGCTTCAAGCCTTCGGGCTTCTTCATGAGACTCGCTGTGAAAAACGGCTTCAATCGCTCCTTTCGCCACTTTTTCGATCTGCACATTAAATAAACCCATTAACCGTACAGTCTTCATTCTCTCCACAATTTTCATGTCATTGCTAGAAATCCATAGAGAAGCTCTCTTATTTTCTGGCTGAACTTGGAATTGGCGAAAACCTCTTTCAGGATTATCTGGGTGCAATGGAATCTTAGTTGTCAGAGGTTGAGAAACATCTTTCACGATCATTTCTCTGGGGTCTTGTACGAAAAAATAGCGGTTTGCAGCGGGATCAATGACCTTTCTATTATGCGCATAGAGGTTTTCCCAGCTGAGCACGACATCCACTGGCTTAGGACCAACATCTATGATCAAGCGCCGAATAGCTTCAGGCGTGATTCCCCTTTTCCTCAAAGCAATAAACGTGGCAAGCCGGGGATCATCCCAACCCATGAATACGCCATCTCGCATTCCTTGAACAATCTTAGATTTGCTCAAAGTAGCCCCAGTGATTTTCAGTCTGCCATAATGGATGGCTTCCGGGTATTCCCAGCCAAAATGGCGATACATATATTCTTGCCGCTTCTGATTCGTCAAGTGTTCTTTCCCTCGAATTATGTGGCTTATGCCAAGCAGGTGATCGTCAATGCCACAGGCGAAGTTGTAGAGAGGCCAGACACGATACTTGTTTCCAACCCTAGGATGAGGATACCTTTCTGGATCTATTATTCTTAATGCGGGCCAGTCTCGAATCGCTGGGTTGGGATGTTCAAGGTCGGTTTTGACGCGGACAACCGCTTGCCCTTCACTGTAGGTTCCATCAAGCATTCTTCTCCATCGACTTAGCTGCTCATCGGATGAAAAGTCACGACAGGGACAAGCACGTTTCCCAAAGATCATTTTTCGAAAGTCTTGAGGTTTGCACGTACATATGTAGGCATTTCCATCAGTAAGCAGGTTTTCCGCATGGTCGTAATAGATGGGTAATCGGTCGCTTTGAATGAATTCAGAATTCCATTTGCAGCCAAGCCATTCCAGGTCTTCCCGTATAAGGTCGTAAAATGATAGTTGTGTACGTTTTAATCTTGGGTCTGTGTCCTCGAACCGAAGAATAAACGAGCCGTTATACATCTTCGCATATTCGTAACAAAGAACAACGGCTCTAGCAGAACCCAAATGCAACACACAGTCAGGATTCGGCGAAAACCGCGTTACAACCTGCTCAAACCGTTCCACCTTTGGTAAAGGCGGAAGTGCCTTCTCGGTCTCAGTCTTCTCCTTAACTAAAGCCTCAGGCCATTTCGCCTTGACTTCTACTTTCTGCTTTTCCAAAGAGAGTTTGTTGATGGCCTCAACAATCTCAGCAACCGTGGGTGCGATTTCTCTAACCTTTGTCTTCAAATCTGGCTTTTCAGTTAGCAACTTGCCCAAAACTGGCTGAAACTGCGCTTTTCCATTGTAGTTAATGGCGTTGAGAAGCGCCAATTTTCGAATGAGCCCTTCAACTTTTTTTGTCGCCAAGTTTTGCCCCTTTGTTTTGGGTTTAGATTTTTCTTTCAACATGCTTTTCAGTTAGCTGGTCAACAATTATTGCTGACTCTTTGAGAAACCTTTCAACTTCAATTTGCACTAGATCGTCTCCTTTTTGTGAAAATCTCTTTTGGCATAGATCTCGGGCTGGAATCCTCTCATCTTAAGCCATTCCACTGTCTTTCCAGTTATCACAAGAGGGGTCTTCTTCAGTTTCGGGATGGATTCGGCTCCAACAAGGAACATGACGTTCCTCAGGCTTTCGATTAGGATTTGAAGCGTCTTCTTGACTTCGCTTGGACCCTTTTCGGATGCAACTAAGATAGGGCTGGCTAAACCTGTTAAACTGGCGCCTAATGACAACGCTTTTGCAACATCTGTACCTGTGCGGATGCCGCCGGAAGCAATGACGTTCATGGAAGCTGACTGTAGAGTTTCAATGAGGCTTATGGCTGTTGGAATGCCCCAATCCCAAAGCGTTCTACCTAAGCCTTGGCGAAATTCATCATGCTTTTTCTTCGCTCGGTGACATTCTACTGCGGCCCAACTTGTTCCACCCACTCCAGCTACATCGATGCCTGCCACTTTCATGGAAGCAAGCTGCTTTGCGTCTTCGGCTGCAATGCCAGCACCTGTTTCCTTCACAATAACTGGAACATCTAATGCTTGAGCGATTTCTCCAATCTTGCTCAGGACTCCTCTAAAATTGGTGTCTCCCTCAGGCTGCACGACTTCTTGTAAGGCATTCAAGTGTATAGCTAAAGCATCTGCATCCATCATATCGACAGCTTTCTCGGCTTCTCTCACCCCGTATCCCTTGGCCAATTGAGGTCCACCAATATTGGCTATCAGGAAGGCTGTAGGCGCCTTCTTTCGAGCTATGGAAAAAGTTCTCTTTAAACTTGGCTTTTCAATAGCTGCTCTTTGGCTTCCAACACCCATTCCCAAACCAAGTTCTTCAACTGTAGAAGCAATAGCAGCGTTGATCTTTGTGGCTTCTGTGGTGCCACCCGTCATGGCCTCCACGATAAGAGGCGTAGAAAACTTGTGGTTGAAGACCGTAGTTGCAAGACTGATGCAACTTCGCTCGATTTCAGGCAGGGCTCTATGAACAAAGTAGATTTCCTCAAAGCCTGTAGTAACATTTCGGTGTTGAACGTCTTCTTCTAGGCAGATTCGAATATGACTCGATTTTCTACCTTGGGTTTGAGTAGGCAACTTCTCACCCTTTCATAATAGTTGTACCAGTTACATCTTCACCTTTAAGAGCCTTGTAAATGTTATTTGGCTTTGCGGCGTTCACGATTAAGGCTGGAATTCCTCCTTCAACTGCTGTCATCAATTCCGAGATTTTTCCAAACATACCTCGGGTTACATCTGTAACCTTCGCCTCTTCAATCTCATTCTGCATGCCCCTCAACTCTTGAAGAGTAATGTGCTGGACAAGTCTGGCTGAAGAATTGGACTTAGGGTCAGAAGTACATAGTCCATCTACGTCTATGCCTAGAATTATTCGGCTTGCGCCAAGCTTCATGGCGAGAAAAGCGGCTAGCTGGTCACCCGAAAGTATCGTGAACCCCAGATCACAATCGCAGACAACGTCTCCATACAGAACAGGTGTTAGCCCTATTTTGAGCAAATTCTCCAGAGGTTGCTGTTCAATGCGATTAATTCTACCGGACTTTGTAACAACAAAAGCAGAGGGTTGCAGTCCTACTGCTAGTACACTCTGCTCTATTAAAGCGTCCACAAGCAACTTGTTCAAAGCAACCACTGCTTGACGGGTTTTAGCTACTCCAATGAGTTGTGGTGTTTCTTTATAGCCTTCCTTCAGCGCATATCTCTTGGCTAATGGATGTCCAAAACTGCCACCGCCATGAATGAGAATGAGACGTGACACTTGTGCTTCTGAGATTTCACAGCTTAGTCGCCGTATTGTGGGTAGGTTGGGAGTCAACGGTTTTTCCTTGTTTGTTATTACGGAACCTCCGAGCTTCAGAACAGTTGGTCCAACGCTCAATTCTCACACCATCGCTGGTTTTTCTTGGAGTGAAGCTGAAACAGATTATTGGAACTTCCTACTTGTTTATTGTGACAGCACTGTTTTCTAATCTAACTATGTCTCCTGTCTTTATTCTCGAAATATCGATCCTATCAACACAAGGTATCTCAGAGATTATCGCGCCAACAGCGACTACAGTTTCACACTCTTCATTTATGATTCCAGTTGGAGCTGTACCATTCTTTCTCATTCTGTAAAGCGTGTAGGATCCAACTGTAGATCCTTTACCATTTGGGAAAACCAATATTCTTCCTTTCACTTTCTTTCCTTGCAGTTCATGTCCTTTCTCTATTATCTCGCCGGTGTCTGGATCTACCCCACCGTAAAAGGAAATTGGTTGTGTAGTGGTTAGGGCTTCTCCTTCTGCGACTCCCTTTGAGATGGTTCTTCCTTTTAGCTCCATTTTCCTCTCACCGCAGCCTCTATGCATTGTTCTAGACCGCCTAGTTTTGTCTTCATATTGTTATGTCTGGAGTAGTAGCATCCTTTTGCGGAGGTCGTTGCTACAGACGTAAATCTTCCTTTCAGTGGAGCTACTGCCATACAAGTATCGCAAGCGAATTTCGCTCCTGCTTTCTCGATTATCTCTGTGTAACTTCTTTTGTCAGCGAGCTGTTTCATGGACCTTGAAGTTGCAATCCAGAATTCAGTGTTTGGAGAAATGCTCTTGTTTTTTAATAGATTTGCGATTTTAGCGATTTCTTTGATAGAAGAGTGGGGACAGCCTACACAAACGAAATCAATGACCTCAACATCATCACTAATGCTTTCATATGCTTCTTTTATGTCTTCATCCTCGATGGTAATTTTGCTTTTTGGAGGTTGATGTTTCTCAGATCCAGGAGTTATTCCCTTCATACAGAATAGTGGTTTTGAACCGTAAGTCACCACTGAGGCGCAGAAAGTTTTCAACTCATCTAAATCCACATCTTTTACACCGGTTATATATGGAATTTTGTTCTCGACTCTTTTGCCAATAGAATAACCAAGAGCCCCATAATCTGAGAGTTTTCTCATTTCGGCCTTCACGTCTACATGAGTGTCTGGCGCTCTGTTTTCGTCCAGATGAAGTCCATAGTAGGGTGTTGCACCCACGAAAGCTGCTGCCAGAGCTGATGGCCCTCCTTCTCTGTTTGTCCTTGCGCCAATAACCGAGTTGGCGAAAGTAACTGCTGAGGACTCGGACCAAGCGATGTGTTCTCCATATCTTGGTAAATTGCCTATCAGATAGGGCGTGCATGTACAAGAGATGATTATGCCCATTTTCCTGAAAGCATCGATGACCAAGTTTTGTTTCTTTGCGAACTCTTCGGAGATTTCGAGTTTTCTCCAGTCTTCCAAGTCCATTCCTGCAGGGTTTAAAGTTGTAAGCACTTTGACTTTTCCATCTCTTGCTAGTTCATTTAGAAATTCTAGACCAGCATCTCCGAGGTTATGATATGATACGCCTGCAACTTGAACGGAGCCTACTCTTATTAGTCTTTCAGCGCCATAAATGTCTCCTAAGGCAACGAGTATCTCCATGGATTTTCTTGCTGCGTAACCTTCTTTTCCATCCAGCATTCTCTTTTGTTCTTTTGTGAGATACATGTGATCACAAAAATCTGTTTAAATCAACTTTTCTATATTTCTCTTTTTCAAAGCCTTTACCTGTTTCTTTGAATGGGATCGTCGCGTCTAACCCCATCTTACATGTTGTCGCTTTCTTTCCTTCAGTCAGATCTCCAGATGGATCAAGAGATGACCCTCTCTGGTTTGGCAGGATAACAGCATCTTTGTCTGCCTGAAATCTCGTTGCAATGGCCCATTCAACTTCATCTAGATCATAGATGTCTATGTCGTCATCCACAATCACACAATGTTTCAATGACTTGTGTCCTTCAAAGGCTGCTCTAATCGCTTTCTTTCCATCATCTGGATTCTGTTTCTCTATCTGCACCACTGCATGGAGCCAGCTGCAACCACCGGGAGTTATGTAAACATCCTTACACACACAGACTTTGTTCACTTCATTAAAGATTGTTGGTTCTCTAGGCATTCCCATCAAGAACTTATGTTCGTTTCTTCCAGCAAGTATGGTTTGGTAAATGGGTCGTTCTCTGTGAGTTATGCATTTGACTTCTATCACCGGTTGCTGTCTTATCTTATCAACAATTCCTGTCAGATCCAAGAACGGCCCTTCTGTAGTTTCTTCTTTTGTTATTCTTCCCTCCAAGACGATCTCACAGTCTCTTGGAACCTCAACATCGATGGTCTTACACTTTGCCAATTCTGTCCTCTCTAATGCGTTGGCCATTCCCAATTCGTCAACACCCTTCGGCAGGGATGTAGCAGCAGCAAGAAGAACAGCTGTTGAGTTGCCTATACACATTGCTATGTCGAGTTCGCCACCACATTTTTTTAGAGCAGTGTCTGTTCCTCTATCTTCAACGATTCTAGCCACGAACCGGTTCTTGTCCAGCAACATCAACCTGTGAAAACACGTGTTTCTGCCCAACTCAGGGTCTTTTATTATTGCTATGGCAGATGCAATGTATTTCCCACCATCTTTTTCCGTATATCTCATCATTGGGAGCTTTGTTAGATCGACATCTCTCTCAATCACTTCTTGGCATTCGCCTTTCCCCACAACGTCTGGAGGTAAAGGACTTTCTATAGCACTGGATAATCTATGTAAGAATTGCTCTTTCCTTATTTTCAAGGCTCTGGCAATTAGTTCTTTTGAAGAAACAAGGCCAGCTACGACAGGGATGTTAGATTCTTTAACTTTCTCAAAAAACACTGGTTTTTCGCCTAGGGCATCTATAATCCCCGCCATCTCATACTCAGTTGATACTTCTTCACCTATTCTTATCAATTCTCCATTTTTGTCAAGCTGTTCCATGAAGCTTCTGAAACCCAACAGTTTCCCTCCTATTTCTAATAGGTTCACACTTCCTTTATATTTTTGAAATCCCAATCTTTGTTCGCAATACTTGGAATCCTTCCTTTTCCATAGCTGTCGCGATCTTTTCTTGCAGTTCTTTTCCCGGGGTCAGTGCTACCATGCAGCCTCCGCCGCCACCGCCAGTTAGTTTTGCTCCAAAAGCTCCTTTCTCTTGGGCCAGGTTCACCAAACGGTCTAGCTCTTTACAGGAAACTTCAATGTTCTGCAATAAGCGATGATTCCCGTTCATTAACTTGCCAATTTTCTGTAAATCAAACTCTTTAAAGGCTCTTTTTGCTGTAAACGCCAAATCCTCTGCTTGCTTGAACAATGGGCTGTATTTTTCTGGATTTCTCTTCTTTCTCTCCGCAACTCCAGTAACCATCTTCTTGGTGTCAGCCACAATTCCTGTGTTGCCCATGACGATTTCAATTGGCTCTCTTATGCTTAATTTCTCGATTATGTTTGGGTCTCCGCTCAGACTCCTCTTGAACCAAAGTAACCCTCCATAAGTTGCTGCTGTATTGTCAATGCCTGAAGGGGTTCCAGCATAGGCTTTCTCAGCTTCATAAGCAATCTCGTTCATTCTCTCATCTGAACAATCCATTTCAAATTCTTCTGCTATAGCTCTGGCAATCGCGACGCTACTTGCTGCAGAAGCACCAATTCCGCTGAAACTAGGGAGGTTTCCGCCCAACCAAATCTCTAGAGAAGCTTTCTCCGGATCAATTCCCATTGTTTTTAACATTATTTCTATGGACTCTTTCTGTTGATTTCTCTTCTTTTCAGTGTAACCTTTTGCGCCCTTTCTTTCATCCTTTACAGTGATTCCTTCTCTGATTCTTCTCACTTCTGCGTCA
>JASFPO010000028.1:0-18782 GCA_050115935.1 Candidatus Bathyarchaeota archaeon
GGCGCCTACGTGCTGGCTTCAGCAGCAGCATATTTCCCTAAGAAGACTATCCATGTGGCCGTTGTAGATCCAGGGGTAGGAACAAAGAGGCGCCCTATCCTCACTGTGACCAAACATGCATTTTACGTTGGACCTGACAATGGGCTTCTCATGCTTTCGGCGCAAAGACAGGATATAGGTCAGGTATATCATATCACAAACAAACAATACATGCATCCTCAGGTCTCAAGAACTTTCCACGGAAGAGACATCTTCGCTCCAACCGCAGCGCACTTAGCCAAAGGCCTTATCCCCTCAGAGGTTGGCTCGGAAATTCATGACCATATAGTTCCTGAATTTGCGAAACCAAGCTTAGCCAAAAATGCGGTTCTGGGAGAAGTTTTGCACATAGACAGCTTTGGCAATGTCGTTACGAATGTTTCCTTAAAGGAGTTGAAGAAAATTGGCATCAGAGAAGGAAACGTATTCAATGTCAAGCTTAAAGAGGACGTGGTGAAACTGAAACTGAGCACAGCTTACGGTGAAGCGGAAGCCAAACAACCCCTAGCCATAGTTGGAAGTCACAATTTCTTGGAGATCTCCATTAATCAAGGCGATGCGTCAAAGGCATTTGAGACGGGAATCGGTAACAGTGTTCAAATATTCTCCTCTAACAGAGGATCGAGACGAATCTAATGAAACCTGAAAGCCTAGCTGGCCGACCCTTTTGAGACTGCAAAGCATGTGCACATTTTCTACATAGTTTTCTTGACTGTTTCGTGAACTCTTATGTTCCTTTTAGCCAATTCCGCAAAGAACGGTTCAGGCTCAATACAGAGTTCAGGTGGAATAGCCCCTTTGACATCGATTTCTCCTTTAGCAAGCATTTGTGCAGTTATTGATGCAGGTACTCCAACTGCAACTTGACCTGCATTGCATTTCCACGCTTTGTTTGAACGGAAGACTGAGTCCACTGTATGGGAAAGCTTCTTTCCATTTTTCTTTCCAATCGCTATGATTCTCGTTATTTCCCAGTCGTCGGGTGTTACATCTTGAGGCAGGCCTATCATGTTTTGCTCCTTCAAGAGCTTCAAGAAGAATTGGCGTGGCGATATTTCAGTGTCATTCACCTTTAGTGGTCTTTCACTGGCAAGCCCAGCGTCTACCAGTGTCTTAATGTCGAGGATGCCAGGCCCTCCCTCCTTCCAATTCACGTTTTTTATTCCCTTGTCTTTGAAAGAAGTTGGAAAAGTTGCGGGTTCTGAGTGGATTGTACAGTACTGATCTTGTGTGCAGAAGGGTTCTGGAAATTCCATGGTCTCCTTGCCTGAGAGAGGTGGAACCTGCTTGTATTTGCCGTTTTCATATATCATGGCAGGCATGATCATTTCGTCAAAGAGCGTGGAGATCGACCAAGTTACCACGAATGGAGGTCCTCCTTCAGTGAAATCCATCCAGCTGTCTCTTACTAGAATTGTTTCAACTGAGTCGAGTCTATCAACAGCGTATCTTGCCATGACGTTGGTTATCCCAGGGCATTCTCCAATACCAAGTATGGCAGTCAATCCGGCCTTTTCGAATTTGTCGTTGAATTTTATCTGTTTGAGTGCTGTGTGAAACAGTCCTCCAAAGTCAAGGTAATGTGTTCTTGCTTCCAAAGCGGCTTTCATCATGTCGATGTTGTAGTAGTATTGGACACCGTTGATCGCTACGTCGGCTCCTCTTAGTACTCTCACTATGGTGTCGTATCTTTTGGCGTCGAATTGTGCGATAGAGATCCTTTTGCTTTTGATTTCTTCAGCAAGCTTTTGTGCTTTCTTGAGGTTTCGAGCTGCAATAATGATTTCAGAAACGTCGGTGTTTTCAGCTAGGTCTCTCACTGCGCATCTAGCGGTTAGCCCGGTGCCGCCTAAAATCACGACTTTCATACAAATCACACATCTATAGATTGAATCATAGTCCAGAATATACCTTTCTGGTTTAGACTTTATTTAAAACTTGCAGAAAGGGACTTGTGTAAAAGCCTAGTTGGTCAATGCTACAAAACGCACGCTACTCTAGGAGGTTGGAACAAAAGGTAAGGTCGATATCTTGTGTTGCTTCATTATGTCCTTCACGACATTATATAGATCCTTTTCAATGTCTTGTGCTAATGGTTCAGGCTCATGTTCCTTCAGTGTCTTCTTTACGATCTCACTTGCCCTTTGCACAATATTCTTTGATCCGGCCGCTTTCCATGCCTTCCGCTCTTGTCGATCAATGAGTTCAGAGGGCATGAACTGCTCTTTCCTAAACCATTCCAAGGTGTGCTTTTCAGCTAAATAGATTCCACCTGGACCCACCTTTCTTATCAGGTCGACAGCAAGAGTTTCATCGTCAATTCTAACACCGTCCACTAACCTTAGGGCCATGCCGCAAATCGTGTTGTCAATGACAAGTTTCTCTAAGCTTTGGCAACTCTCAAAGTCCAACATACCCGGCCCGGATATCACATTAATCCCAGCAAGCGCCCCAAGCACTATTCCAATCCCAGATTCAAACCCACACTGGGCGTCAACGACTTTAGTGTCGCTAAGCCCTAGGTACATATGGGTTGGTAGCCCGTAATATTTGCCAATTTGGGCGTAGGAGCAACCTAGCATAATGGTCTCTATGGCTCCGAGACGAGCCGTGGCGTACCTTTGGTCCAGTGTTGTTGGTGAACCACCATAAATGACTGGGGTTCCCGGGTTCGTCAATTGAGCCATCACGAGACCGCTAAGGAATTCAGCGTTATGTTGAACGAGGGACCCAGCTAGGGTCGCTGGCCCTGTAGCGCCTAGCTGAGGCATCGATATGATTTCAGCGGGTATGCGAAACTTGGCGCAATCAATCAAGTTTTGGGAAAGCAGTGCACTCCATTTCAAGGGTGCCGAAGGACATGTGTCAAAGATTGCCATGGGTCTTCGAGCTAGCTCTTTTTCGCTTCCAACTACGGCCTCAAGCATCCGTTTCATGTCATAAAAACCATCAACGCTAAATGTGCCAGTAATTATTGCCTTGGGGGAATTTTTCAGCACTATAAATAACCGGAATCGATCCGCGATGGCCTCAGGAACATCCGATACTACGAGTGCTGTGCTTTGAGCCTTCACATATTCCAAAGCATCGGTCAATCTAACGAGGTCAACCAAATCCCTTGACAAAGGGCGTCTAGTTTCGTTTGTCTTAGAATCAAGAATAGATAACGCTGTCGAACCCGGATTGTAAGTAACCCTATTTCCTTCAAGAACGCGATCGTGTTTGCCATCGCGGCTATAAAGCCTAATTGTTGATGGCGCCTTGACTAGAGATTCCTTGACAAGATTCTGTGGAATGCGGGCAAGCTTGCTATCGAAGTCAACATCAACTCCTGCGTCGGCAAGCAGCTTCAGTGCTGTGTCATTGTAGACTTTGACTCCGACCTCTTCTAAAAGCTTCATGGAGGATAAGTGGATGGATTCGATCTGATCTCTCGATAATAGTTGGAGTCGAGGGGCATTAGAGAAAGAGAATTTCGACATTAAACTTCCTCTTTTTAGTCATCTCATGTTATAGTGTTCTTATAAGCTTTCTAGTGCTAGACTGGATCGCTCTTTGCACGCACGATAATGTCTTGGATTTCTCTACGAACGTCACTTTCAAGCGGTTCAGGCTGATGTTTCTCAAGTAATGCTTTGACTTTCTCTTTCGCTTTCTCCACAATACCTTTGCCACCATTCTTAAGCCATGCCTCATAAGATCTTCTGTCGGTCAATTCGGGGATGAAATGTTCCTTTCTCAAGTAGTCTAACGTATGTCGCTCAGCTAAGAAGTTTCCACTTGGACCGACCTTGCGAATCAAATTGAGAGCCAGTGTATCATCGTTTACTTCTATTCCTTGAGCAAGTCGGAAAACTATTCTCACAATCTCCGCATCGATTACAAGCTCCTCAAACGCAAGAGTTGTGCAATCGTTAATCAGCCCTATTCCAGCAATCATATCGCATCCTGAGAATACCGCCGGAAATCCGCTTGTCAACTTTTCATAGCTTGCTTGCGCTCCAGGTTTCTTTGCACTTGAGACAAAGCCTCCTACGATAGAGGGCATATCATAGTATCTTGCCAACTCACCAGACGCGGCGCTAGTCAATGCGTGTTCTGGCCCTCCTCCGGCCCGCATTAAAGCCTTCATGTCGAACGCAGCGATGCCTGTACTGTAGATCACTGAGGAACCTGGACACGCAAGTTGAATTACCGCGAGGCAACTCAACACTTCAGCGTTGGCAACAACCATTGATCCCGCAAGTGTGACTGGTCCCGTTGCTCCTAATTGAGGCATTCCCATGAACATTATGGGTACGCCAGCTTCGGCGAATTCGAGAGCCGCTTCAAGGCAACCGCCATCCATTTGAAGAGGTGCACTTGTACAATGAAGAGAAGAGATCAACGGTCTCTTCCTGAGCTCTTTTCTGCCTCCAGCTATCGCCGTAGTCATTTCTATTAGGTATTGGGCCTCTTTAGGATTCATAGTGGTTTCAATGGTTACATGTTTCTCTGTGTTGGCAATGGATGCTTCAAGGTCATGTAGGTGGCGGGTATTTGGGGGAAAGTCTTGTGAGCTTACCATTGGCCAATAAATGTGAACTGTATCTAACGCGTCTGAAATAATTGCAGATTTGACAATGTCATCCTTTACTGATGGTCTTCTCTGTCCCGTTTCCAGGTCAAATGTTTCGGTTCCATTGCCATCGGTTGTAATGTATACATGCTTATCATCCAAGTTTGCGTCGTATTTCGAGTTTCGAGCACAGAGTCGTATGCTTCGTTTGTTCTTTTTCAGCGTTTCCTCAACAAGATGGGAGGGAATCAAAGCGGAATGTTGCTTGTGGTTTACAGTGCAACCTGCGTCCTCCAAGATCTTGAGACATTTTTCGCTGTAAATCTTGACACCTGTTGTTCTCAAGATGTCCATGGTCGCCTGGTGGATAGCTTCTAAATCGTCTTTGGATAGGACTGAGAAAGTTATCTTTTGGGTCTCTCTAGGGAAGCCCCACAAAAAAAGCTCTCCTACTCGATTTTTCTTTGATTATACGCGGGTCTTTAAGGGGTCCCGACTAGCTTCTTCGCGACTTCTACAGCTTCCATAGCATCTCCGCCATGGCCATCTGCCCCTATTTCTTCGGCCCATTCCCTCGATGTTGGTGCTCCACCGACTATTACCTTGACCTTTTTCCTGAGTCCTTCTTCATCAAGGGCTTTTATGACGTCTCTCATTTTGAGCATGGTAGTGGTCATCAAAGCGGACATCCCGATGACGTCTGGCTTGACTTCCCTTGTTTTTTCAATGAATTTCTTCACAGAGACATCAACGCCCAGATCAACTACTTCAAAGCCTGCCACGGTAAGCATGGTATTTATAATGCTCTTTCCGATGTCGTGAATGTCACCTTCTATGGTGCCGATTATGATCTTACCCAGAGCCTTTTCGGCACCTTTTTTTCCCTTGGGTATGGCGCGTTCCAAGATCACCTTAGCCTGTTTCATAGCCTCCGCTGCTATCACAAGCTCGGTTAAGAAGGCTTCCCCAGCCGCGAATCGATCTCCAACGACTCTCACTCCTTTGGCAAGTCCTTCTTGGATGGCCTCAACTGGATCCACACCAGCCTGAAGGGCTTCTTCAGCGAATTTTACTGCACCGTCCACATCATAATTCACAACAGCGTTCATCAGCTTGTTTACATGTTCTTCTTTCACCAGATTAGCCCCTGAACACCTTTTGTCAGCTTCACATTTTATAAATCTATGCGCACGACCAGACGCATCTACCACTGCACTGCGGCGACAAGTGGGAGATGGCCATAGTGTTAGGTAGCCTGAAGACAAAGGATAGACAGGCTATGTTCATCACGTCCTTATAGAACCTATGGGGACTTGAAGTGCAAAGACAATGAACCTTTTATTACTTGAAGAGCTTGTTCATACACTGGCGCACAGGTGAAGATGAAATGGCCTTCATCACGAAAATGATTTGTGCTCGTTGCGGAACGAAGTGCTTACCCGATGAAAAAGTCTGCATGTGTGTGAACAAGGATGATGGGCGTCTCGATATTTATTATGATTACTCGTCGTTGGCGCAAAAGGTGAATAAAGAAACACTGATTGGGCGAGTTCCAAGCGTATGGAAATATCGTGAGTTTCTCCCTGTTAGAAACAAAAAAAACATCGTCACCTTGGGTGAGGGTGGAACCCCGCTTCTAAAGGCAAGTAATCTTGCTAGAAAAGTGAGACTGAAAAACCTTTATCTGAAGGATGAAACCAGAAATCCAACGGGATCGTTTAAGGATCGTTCAATGACTGTCGGCGTGTCTAAAGCTCTCGAATTTGGCGAGCAAACTGTGGCTATTGCCTCCAGTGGGAATGCCGCGGCGTCGCTAGCTGCTTATTGCGCGAAAGCCAGATTGAGATGCTTCGCTTTCGTTCCGGAATTTGCGTCTCCTGTCAAAATCGCTCAAATTTGTCTCTACGGAGCGAACGTAGTAAGAGTAAGCACAGCTGACGAGGACAAGGATCCCACCGTTCAAATGTTACGCAGGGTCGTTGAGAAATATGGATGGTATCCTTGCCCAAGCTTTGGCCTCTTCAACCCATACCAAGTCGAGGGCCCTAAAACTATACCGTATGAGATTATAGAACAGTTGAACTGGAAGGTGCCAGATTGGATTGTCATTCCAGTAGGTTCAGCTTGCCTCTTTGCTGGAGTCTGGAAAGGATTCGCAGACTTTTATAATGTTGGTCTGACCGATTCGATGCCGAAATTTGCCGCTATTCAATCGACTGGTTGCGCCCCTCTTATAAGAGCTTTCAAGGAAAGAAGAGAACCATTTGAAATTAAGCCGTGGAAGAACCCTCAGACAATTGCTTCGGGGCTAGCAGATCCTCTTCCGTGGGATGGAGATGCTGCATTGACTGCGTTACGTGACAATGGAACGGCCGAAGCAGTTTCTGATGAAGAGATACGTCGATCTCAGAGACTGCTTGCATCCACTGAAGGCCTGTTTGCGGAGCCTTCTGGGGTGACCTCACTCGCTGGATTGAATAAACTCATTGAGCAACATATAGTAGGGCGAGACGAAACTGTGGTCGCATTGATTACTGGGAGTGGATTGAAGGATCCCGAAGCGGCAATTAGAACATCCAAAGAAGTACCTATCATCAAACCTAGCATCAAGGAGTTCGAAAATAGCAGATTCTGATGAGTCAGTGGCGTTGCGTTATTAGGCTACAGATATTGCTGTAGTCACTGTCAGCGCAATTACGAGAATATCAGTACTAAGCGGTACGCATCCAACTCTATCCGATCATTTCCCATTTTGCCTGATTTTTGTCTAATTCGGTAGTTGTGTATTCATCCAACGAATGTTCTCGAATAGGTATTTCTAGTTTCTTTTTCTCTTCACAAAGCTCTGTTGAGAAGTATCTTTGACCTGAATCATTTATCATTGTTACAATCGAGCTGAACTCAGGATGTTTCTCAGCAACCTTCATCGCTGCTGCTATGTTGCAGCCTGAGGATATTCCACAGAAAATTCCCTCTTCCAACGCTACTTTCTTTGCGATCTCTATCGCTTCTTCGGAGGTTGTCGTAATGACTCCTGCTAGAAGAGCTAAGTCCAAGTTCTTAGGAACAAAGCCGTCACCTATTCCCTCAATTTTATGGGATCCCCATTTTCTTTTCGTTAATAGGGGTGCCTCAGAAGGTTCAACAGCGTAGAGCTTGATGCTTGGATCTTTCTCCTTTAGAAATCTGCCTATTCCGGTTAGGGTACCGCCTGTGCCCACAGAAGCTAAGAAGCAGTCAACTTTTCCATTTGTTTGTTCCCAAATCTCTGGACCAGTCGTTTTGTAATGCGCGTTTGGGTTATTCGGATTTGTGTATTGATCTGGCCACCAATATTTGTCGGGATTCACATCAATGATTTCTCTTATTTTCTTGATATCAAGGTCTACATCACTTTCTCCGCCTTTCGTGAATATTGTGTTGCCCCCGAAGGCTTGAATCATTTTCGCTCTTTCTTTGCTCATTCCTTCTGGCATAACAATTGTGACTCTGTAGCCAAGTAGATGCCCTATGAACGAACAAGATATCCCCGCATTTCCAGTTGAAGCTTCTATGATTTCTTTGCCTAGTCCCAGTTCTCCGGATTCAATTCCTTTTGTTATCATTTCATAGTAGATTCTGTCTTTCAAGCTTCCAGTAGGATTCAAGAATTCTAATTTTGCAAATATAGGCACTGCAATACCGTTCTTCTCAGGTATCCTTTCTAATTTCAATAATGGTGTTCTACCAATTAACTGAAAAACGCTTTCAGAAGCTTTTCCGTTTACATTCCACATGATTCTATTTCTGCTATTCTCTTTCATTTCATTCACTCTCAAGTAGATGCATGTGCTTGGGATTGAGAGGTTTGATAATATCCCTCATAGATATCACCAATATAACATGAGCGCAAGAACAGATGATTTACTGAAAAGCACGAATAAACCTTGGATGCATATTTCTTGGTCATACAAGTGCTTTTCCTTCAATTGCCTGCTTTTTCCTTAAAGCAATCAGTGATATGAATTCATAGACGATATTCGCGGCTAGAATTGCCGTTATTTGCTCTCGATCATACTGGGGTAAGACTTCCACTATGTCAAAACCTACCAAGTTCAATCCCTTTAGACCTCTTATCAACTGTAATGCCTCTCTGCTGGTGAAGCCTCCCACTTCAGGAGTTCCGGTTCCAGGAGCATATGCGGGGTCAACAAAGTCAATATCGAAGGTGAGAAAAACGTTTGCATCTCTCACTCGCTCTCGAATTCTATGTACCAATTTGTCAATGCCTATTTCATATGCCTCAGTAGAAGTCATTACCTCAAAACCAAGAGACTCCGCGGCAGTTATACTGTCCTTTTGATAGATAGAGCCACGCATCCCAACTTGGATTGAATGATCAACAAGAAGTAAATTTTCTTCTATAGCTCTCCTAAAAGGAGTTCCATGACCATATTTCCGACCGAATCTTTTGTCCCCTGTGTCGGTATGAGAATCGAACTGGAGCAAGGCTATCGGTCCATGCTTCTTGGCTACAGCTCTGAGTTCGGCTAGAGTTATCGAGTGGTCGCCACCCAACAGTATTGGAATTACCCCTTTATCCACTATTGCAAAAAGGGCTTCCGCTATCTTTTTGTAAGAATCCTCAATATAGCCGGGATTAACCGGCAGATCTCCATAGTCAACCCCAGAACAATATTCGAAAATGCTTACGTCCAAGACCTGATTGTGATGGCGTAATAGAACGGAAGTACTTCTAATTGCCTCTGGTCCAAACCTAGCTCCAACTCTATATGAGGCACCTGTATCAAAGGGCACACCGACAATTGCAAAGTCAATTCCCTCCATTTTCTTAATATGGGGTAAGCGCATGAACGTTCTGATACCTGAAAATCTTGGTGACTTTCGAGGGTCAACTGGCTTATATTGGCGTTTCTTTCTGTTTGACATTTCGGCGCACATGGTGACATAGTATAAAGCGCATCTGCTTAAAGAGTCAACGGTTACAGGTGGGCACCATCAGTTTATCGGTCTCTAATACTGAGAAATAGCATTTGGGCTGAGGTGGCAAGGTTAGCGATCATAACTCTCTTTTTGCTGGTGAAGGCGTCTGTGTCCATAAGACAAATATTCAGTGAGCTCTTTAGGATTCGTCTCAGAGTGGATGGATCAAGGAGCGTGAGGGTTGTGAAGATTCCACAGAGCAAGGTGGAGGCGGAAATCTTTGAGCTTTGGAAGGAACTGGCTCCATCGAGTGCGTTTGCGGCTGGTCTAGATGACTACGCAGGTAAATTGTTTGTGCCGACTGGAGAAAACTTGAAGTGTATGTTAGAAAAGATTGCAGAGTTGAAGACACGCGCAGAGGACGTAGTGCAACAGAAATTTCTGCAGTGTTTGGAAACCGAGTTAAGTTTTGAAGAGCCATACTTGGCTTTGGAAAGCATACTTTGGACGTTCTACAGGCATTTAGTGAAGGAGGGAGTCGAAGTTGAACATCTTCTCTCTCTAACGTCTCATGCTAAAAAGGTTCTGCAGGTTTCGAAAGAGAGACTGATCAAAAAGGAGTGGCCGATTGAGATACGAGCCATAACATGTTATGAGGGAAACAGCGCCCTCGGCATCCTAGAGACAATTCGCAAGGAGACAGAAAGCAAACAGTTGCGAGAAGAACTTCACAATCTCAAGGTGGCAGTAGATGATTACGTGAAGGCGTTCCACGTGAAGGGCGTGAAGGAAGGAAGTTTCGAAGAGGTTTTTCCAATACTGGAAAGAGAAGGAGGAGACATAGGACGGAAGGAGATATACTCCAGACTCTTGAAGGATCTCTACGATTATCCTGAGACCGCAGGTGAGATTGAGAGTAAAGCATTACGATGGTTAAGAGCAGAGTTGCCGAGACTCATGGAAATCACGGCGAAGCTTGCTGAAACATATCGAATAGAACCAAAGGTTGAATTGGTAGCAGATGAGATAACGAAGAAGCGGAGCGTGGAGAAATCTAGAGCCATAGAGTTTGTCTCTAACATTCAGGAAAAACTGCAGAAAGTTGTAGAGAGCCATCTAGTGAGGATAACACGCACTCACGATACTCGAGTTGTGGAGACACCCCCCTATCTCACAAGCCTCATCACATCCGCAGCTGCAGACTGGTTTGACACCTTAACTGAGAAACCTTTCAACGTATTCTTTGTCACAACTGATCCCAAGAGATCAGCGTCAACAAGCATCCCAGACTTGATTACGGCCATCGTACACGAAGAATATGGACATTGCATAAATCACTCGAATTGGGTCACTAACTTTGCTGCTAGGCCGAAACTGATAGAGTTGTTGGACAGTACCTTGGCATCACAGATCACCGAAGCCATTTCATTCTTCAGGGAGGTAGAGTTTATCTTATTGCTGAAAAAGTTGAGAAGTAAGGAGGCACCCACCCGCGATGAGCAGGAGCTTTTAGACGCTCTGAGAGCAGTTGGAGATTTAGACACAGTCATACTCGAGATCGAGTTCTTAATTATGGAGTGGCGCATACTGCGATTCCTCCGAGCAATCGGAGATGTACGCATCAACATGGGCAAGCAAAGTGCCACTGAGTTCATCAATTGGGCTCACGAGCAGACGGAGTTATCCAAAAAGTTGCTCTACAACGAAATTTTCACTTTTCAAGACTCTCCAGGTTACGCTCCATGTTACTGTATGGCTGGCGAAGAGCTGAGGAAGATCCAGTCGCTTGCCAAAGAAAGAGGCGGGAGCGTGATTGATTTCAACACCTACGTGAGTTCCATGGGTTGCCCTGCAAGAACAGTATATGAAAAGAGGCTGAGAAAATACGCACTGTCCACATCTCAGTCTTGAGAAATATCTCTTCCTGTAAGTATCGTACGCTTTCAGCTGCCTCAGAGACTTCTTTCAGTGAACAAGAATAAGCGCAATGCACGCAAGGATTTGCATGAAGAGAGGGAATTGCTTTCAAGCTAACAAAGAGCAAGAATTGAGCGTGTGGCATATCAGATGAATTGTCCGAAGTCTTCAGGTTTTAGCGGACATCAAAGTGTTAGTTGCCCTTTTCAATATTCTCTTTATTTCAGTCATCACATCTTTCTCTAAAGGCGGAGGCTTGTGTTCAGCTAGTATTCTTCTTGCTTTTTCTCGCGCAACTTCCACTATGGACTTGGAGCCCGTTTCCCGCCATCTTGAACGAGAAGTCCTATCTGAAAGCTTTGGAAGATAGTATTCCTGACGGATATGCTTGAGTGTATGCATCTGCTGCAAGAAGTTCGATGATTCACGAGAAACCTTTGCAATTATGTCCACAGCCAATCTATCTTTATCCACTTGGATGCCTTTGACGGCCCTGAAAATCATTCCAAAAATCTCGTCATCAATAACCAGCTGCTCATAACTTACTGTTATGGCGCCCTCAATACAGCCAGCTCCTGACAGCATGTTTGCCCCAGCTAAGGCCGGCAGAATCCCGTTTAACGCTTTCTCAAAAGCCACTTGCTCATCCAGATTCTTAGAGCTAGTGTCAAGTCCGTACACATCCGATGGAAAACCGTAATATTTGGCGAGTTGAACGCAGCCCGCTGACATCAAACCAACCTCAACGCCAGAGCTGGTCATCCCTGACTGCATGTCAATGGGAAAGACACGGGGACAATACATGAATGGTGTCCCTGCATTCACGAGCTGGATCATCACCAGCCCAGCTAGTGTCTCCGCATTTTGCTGAACTAGACTGCCTGCTAATGTCACGGGGCTAGTCGCACCTGCCATGGGACAAGGCAACACTGCCATTGGCAAACCCAGCTTGGCGCCTTGAACCATAATCTCTACTACATCGCCGGAAAACTTCAGAGGACTCGTGGGCGAGAGACTACATGTAATGATCGGACGTTTCCTCAACTTTTCTTTGTCGCCTACTATGGCTTCTGCCAACTCTATCATGTATGGGAAACTTCTGCTGCTAAACGGTGTGGCATCCAAGTTTTTGCCTGTATTCTGAAATTGCTCAGCAATGCAGAAGATGTCGCGAATCTGTTCTGGAATGTCACATGGTAGAGCGACCATAGTGCACGTATGAATGTTGGGTAGTGCATCTATCATCCTGGTTAAATCAACAACATCTTTCCTTGTGGATGGGCGAACCTCTCCGGAGTCTAGGTCAACCAGAGTCGCAGCCCCGCCCAACGCATGAGCATAGATTTTTCCCTCTTCTAGTTCCACGTCATGTTTAGCATCACGAGCGTGCAATGTCATCCGCTTAGGTGTCTTCTTGATGCATTCCGTCACCAAACTCGATGGAATCTTTGCTCTCTTCTCATCAAAGTCAACGCTCACCCCAGAATCTGCCAAGAACTTCAGAAAACTATCCTCATACACTACAGCCCCAACTTCCTCCAGAATCCTCAAACTTGCAGCGTGGATCTTCTCGACCTGATCACGGCTCAGAAATTCCAACATATCTTTTCACCACGTGCATTCCACGTCATGTAACACTTCCTGTCCGTTTAAGTCGATGCGTGATTGATGAGATTAGTATGACAGTGTCTTTAAGGAATCTTCCATCGCTTCGATAGTCATGTCAACATCATCGATTGTATGCGCAGTGGATAAATGACAACGTTTGTTTGCTTTAGGGATAATGAATACTTGTCTTTTCATTAGCTCACGTTGAAATCGCTCATATTTCTCGCTGTTCGAAGTGAGCACATCGCGGTAATTCTTAATTTCCTTGTGAGAAAACAATATCTGAAAGATCGATCCGAAACCGACCACTTGAGCGCTCATATTTAATCTGTCAATCACTTCTCTAAGTCTCTCCCTTGCATAAGAACCCAGTCTGTATAGATGTTCATAAGCTCCTGGCGTTTCCAGTTCCCGAATAGTGGCTAACACGGCAGCCATACTTATGGGGTTTCCGTTGAACGTGCCTCCTAAATCGACTTTTCCAGATGGTGAGAACATTTTCATAATTTCCTTTTTTCCACAAACAGAAGCAACAGGAAAGCCGTTTGCCATGGCCTTGGCGAATGTGGTGATGTCCGGCGTCACTCCGAATATTTTCTGAGCTCCACCTAGCCCATGCCTGAAACCCGTTATGACCTCATCGAAAATATACAAAACGTTGTGTTGATCACAAATTTCACGAAGAGCCTTCAGATATCCTTCCTTTGGCACTATGCAACATGAATTACCATGCATAATTGGTTCTGTGACTACTGCAGCTATCTCGTTCCCTTGCTTTCTTATGGTTTCTTCAACGACATGAAGATCATTGAATGGTAAAATGATGGTGTTCTCTACCGCACTTTTAGGTATTCCGCGGGAATCTGGAACAGGATTGGGTGATTTTTCAGGCCCCGCTTCTCTTAGCGATGGTCCGACACTTATGTTCACATAGTCGTGCCAGCCGTGGTATGCCCCTTCAAACTTAATGATCTTATTTTTGCCTGTAAATGCTCGAGCAGCTCTTATGGCATGATATGTTGCCTCGGTTCCAGTGTTGCAGAACCTCACCATCTGAGCCGACGGAACATGTTGAACGATTTTTTTGGCAACCTTCACCTCAAGTTCGTTTGATAGGCCATAAATGATTCCTTTCGTTAGTTGATCTTTGACAGCCTCTGTTATCTTGGGATGGGAATGGCCTAGTATTATTGGTCCAAAGGCTAGGTGGTAGTCGATGTATTCATTCTTATCTAGGTCGTAGATTCTCGATCCTTGCGCGCTCTCTATGAATATGGGATAGGGTTTGAAGAATCTGATTTGGCTGTGAACCCCTCCTGGCGTGAATTTCCTAGCTTCTTCAAAAAGCTTCTTGGATTTCTCAGCTTGGTACATAAACAAGAGCAGCTCCTTTAAATGGTGTTCTTCCCAATTTTGACAGAATCGCGCGTCTATCCTCTTAACCGTTTCCCTACATAATATACTACCCCTTCCACAAAGAGCCACAAGAGCCATTTCAGAAATAGAGAATCTGAAGAGCGCACATTCTTTCACCACTTCGGTGATCGATCTCACATGGTGTTGCGGTGTGTAGGTTTGTTGGGTCCCAAGGGAAAACTCTGGGAAAAACTTAAGTGAACTTAGCTCCTAGAAAGGGAGTTTGTTTTGAGTACCAAACGTTGGTGCGATGAGAGACAAAAACAAAGGAAGAGAAACTATGAAGAAAAGAAACTATCTGCCACTAGGATTAGTCTTTGTGTTTTTGATGCAAGCGTTTCTGATTGCAGGAGTGTCAGCCCAGACAGCTCAGTGGACTTTCATGATTTACGTATGTGCTGACAACGATCTCGAAAGCTCTTGGGCTCCAGACCTAGAGGAATTGGAAAGTGTAGGCTCCACGGCTGATGTTCATTTTGTTGCCCTTGTAGACCTGTCCACCGAGGATGGAGTTGAACTCATCCACATTGAGCAAGGCACCCACACAGTAGTCGAGACGTATTCTGAGATGAACCTAGGAGACCCACAAGTGGCCATAGACTTTATTGATACAGCGCAATCTTACTGGCCGGCTAACAAGTACGTGTTAGACTTTTGGAACCACGGCAACGGTTTCGAGTCTTTCTGTTGGGATCAAGGTGACGAAGACTGGCTTGACTGCCCAAAGCTTGGCCAGATAATGGACACCGTTGGCTTCATCGACATTGTAGGATTTGATGCGTGCGACATGGCTCATATCGAAGATTACTACGAGCTTGTAGGTCATGCTAGCTACGTGGTAGGATCAGAGGAAAGCATACCGCTAGACGGATGGCCCTATGACACAAATGCTCAAGACCTAGTGAACAATCCAACACAGGACGCTCTAACATACGCAACTGAGCTTGTGGTCAACTACGGGGAATACTATGGACCATTGAAGGGATTCAACGACGTGACGCTTTCAGCAGTCGAAGTAAGCCAGCTATCAGCCTTGACAACAGCCTTCACTGATTGGACATCCGAGATGATGACAAACTTGGGCCAGTACAAGAAGAAATACACAGCGGCGCTTAGAGGTGCCAAGAAGATGGCGGGCACAGAGCCAGCCTATTTCGTGGACATGGTTGACTACATGGTTGAGCTGTTGGATGAGAATATCCCTGCTTCGTTGGTGACTGCATCTGAGAATGTCATGACCGCTGTGAACAACGCGGTGGTAGCCAACTGGATGGCGAAGAGACAGAAGAACTGTAACGGATTGACTTTCTTCTTTTCCAAAGCACTCTATTGGTCGGGCTCTTGGGCGAGTCTTGGAAGAGACATATACCTATCAGTTGCTTGGGGACAGACAACAGGCTGGACAGACTTCTTAGACGCCTACTACGGCTTGTAGTGTTCGAACAGTCGACGCAAAAACTCTCTCTCCCTTTTTTTCTAACGCCACATGCGAGATACAGGCTGTCGTGTTACGCTTAGTGCGTGTGTTGTTGTAGAACTAAATCTTGAAGTAGCCCTTGTCGTAGAGTGGAACAAAATCAGGGTAGGCTTTTCGGATTTTTTCAACAAGCTCTTTCAACGTTTCGTCTCGTGTTTTTCTTAAGGTCAAGTGCTTTCTTCTTAGGGCGTTGTAAGCGAACCTTAGGAAGTTTTGGAGCGAACCTTTCTCGCCTTTGGGTATGTGCGCCAGTTCACGTTTTACGATATTGTTCATGAGTCCTCTATTGAAACGAGATGAATGAGGTCTTAGTCTTCGCTTCCGTAAGGCAGGTTTGTCTAAGCTCATTCCACGTGTCCATATCTTTCTTCCTGACTTGGTAGTAATGAGAAGCACATATAACCGCGCGCTTTCCTTCATAGTCATTACTCATCTCTCCATTGGCATCTCAACTTCAGGAACATTCGCTCATAACTCCCATATACTTAACAGAACATTTCTCCTTAAATCTTAAAGGATGGGAAAAAACCTATATTGATAAATTGAAGAAGATGACCTGCGCGCGAATAGCGTGCATGACCATTTTGATTTCTTGAACTTCGATTTCATTCCAGATTGCCAATCCTATTGCCTTGAAATAATCCTTGGAGGATGGCCACTATTTTCTCCACTTATCTAAATAGAAAAGATGATTATATATGAAAATGAAAGCGATTATATGCACGCATGCAAAACCTAATGCTGTGTTGCCAATGAAATCTCTATTGGTTTTATTTTCCTATCACCACAAGAATACTGAGAAAATCGCACAAGTCTTTGTAAAAGTTCTTGACGCACAAATAAAAACGCCACAGCAAACAAACCCTGAAGAGCTTCAAGAATATAGTCTAATAGGCTTTGGCTCAGGAATATATGGTGAAAAACACCATAAATCTCTACTTGATCTTGCCGATAAACTACCACAAGTCACCAACAAGAAAGCATTCATTTTCTCAACCAGTGCATTGACAGGAAAAACCAAAGCCACCGAAGACCACTCGACGCTAAGGGAAAAACTGCAATCTAAGGGTTACATGATTGTGGATGAATTTCAATGTAAAGGTTTTAACACAAATAGTTTCATGAAGTATTTTGGGGGAATGAATAGGGGTAGACCTAATGCTGAAGACCTTAAAAATGCAGAAGAGTTTGCCCAGAACCTGAAACAGCAACTACAAAAGAAGTGAAGGCGGAAATGGCTTGACCCAAACTAAACCTATTGAGAACTGGTTTTCCAGAGGTAAGGCAGAAGCGGATAAAGGTATCCCAAGAAACGAGCGCATCGCAGGCATCGGATTTTTCTTTGTAGGTAGCGTCTTGATGATTTTGTATTTGGCTGCACATCAGATATGGTCAACAGGTTTTTTCACCGCAACATTCGGCACAATAGAGATGATCATGCTTTATGGTTCGTGGATTGCTTGGACTATTACATCCGGATTAGAAGGGGTATTAGGTCAAAGACTACTTTCTCGCCTCTTTGACACTTTTGGTGGAATTATCTTTATCGCTGTGGCCACTGCTTGGCTCTTAGTGGTCTTTCCCTTTGAATTTGCTTATTTTGCAGATGTGTTGCCGGATTCTCTCAGATTTCTGGTGCAGTGGATTTCCAACGACTTAGCTCGAGTAGTGATGGGGCTGTATATCATCGGGATGGGGGCTGCGGCAGTTTATGCCCCGATAGCTTACAAGTTCATTAGAATAAAACGCTCCAAGCGCGCACCTTAGTAACCATGCTTCTTTCTTAGTGTATTGAATAAACGCATGCGCGTAAGCTAAAAGGTTATTCAATTAGTATAGTTAGCTGATCAATTATTCAGAAAGACCATTAGACTAAGGACAAAGTAGTAGAGTTGATAGGGATAGACTCCTAATCTTTCAAGTAAACCTCTGTATTTGCTCTTGATGAATATCCCTGAGGTAATTACAAGAATTAGTGAAACGATAGCGGAAATGAGTGAATAGGTTGCAAAAGCACTCCATACTTCTACCAACTGTAATCGAAACCACAATGCCACCATCCCAGCAATTGTTAATAATCCCGATCCAACCACAAGAATTAGATGCATTTTCCCCTTGAGAGTGATTATCTCACCCCCAGCATCAAGAGGAAAGAAGAGAGCAACGAGTATCCCCAAAACTGAACTAGTCAAAAATAAAATAGGTCCTACAATTGAACCTCCCCTATCGTTTATCCCCCCATGTAATCCAATGTAAAATACAAACAATAAAACACTAGAAGCAATAATGAAAGACTGCATTAGCCCTTTGTTAGGAGCACCAACTGCAAATAGTGAACTTATATCATCTCGGATATGACTATAATCAGACCGCAAGACACCCCCAAGAATCCACATCAAAGTATACAAGACCGGACTGACCATTCCACAGATGGCTAAAACCTGAAATAAATTCATGTAAACCACATTTTTGGTATTACTTTTTCTCCTTTTTTTATTTTGGGTTGGTTGAGTTAAAATTTCCCCCCCAAACCCCAAAACGTTTATTTTTTAATTTAAACCATACTTTGAGGCTATTTGAGTGAATAAAGTTTAAAATAGGAAAATCTGGTTGATTTTCTGCTTCAATCACGAGATTCATATTATTTACTGTCAGAGTAATCCTGATTGGTATTTTTAAATTTTGACTAGTGAACTAATACATGCGATTCTTCTTGGTCTTGAGGATTGGTGCTAGGCCTCATTTGATAATTAACAATCTGAACAAGTAAGAAAGTGGCTTCGAAGAGATGGAATAAGAGAGCTGTTGTATAGAAGGCTGGTTCTAAATCTGGATAGATTCCGA
>JASFPO010000029.1:0-18748 GCA_050115935.1 Candidatus Bathyarchaeota archaeon
ATGCTGGTTCAACCTTTCTGGATTTTGTGAACAACTCAGTTGATGCCCATTTAAACCTTGCCCAGTTGCACAATGCTTAATAGTTTTCCTGTATCGTTGGAGAGTTGGGCGGGTAGATCAGCTTGGAATGATCGCGGCGTTGGCATCGCCGAGGTCGCGGGTTCAAATCCCGCTCCGTCCACTACGTTTTTAGGGAAGAAATTAGCGCGAAGACCGTGTGCTTATTGCACGTAGAAGACTTGTTTCTTATCTTTTGCTTTTGGCTTTTGTTCTCTTCGAGGTTCAGGTTCTTTTATTCCTAAATCACGTCTTGCCCGCGAAGTCATCTCACAGTCGTATTCTACGAAGGGCTGCGTCAGATTGGTAAGATTCTTGTTTATTTCTTTCAAGTCTTCAAGAGAGAAGTTTGCCATAACATCGGGATTCTCAACCCATTCTATCCAACCTGATACACTACGCTGAAGCGAAAAGATGATAAATCTGATTCTCCGCACCATATCTAAGCGATCTTTTCCTTCCATGTCCCCAAGCTTCCCCAAGTGCTCTAAAATTCTTTTGCACTCTTGAACCCAACTTTCTGCCACATTATCAACTCCGACAGATGTATGTAGGTATTCGTTTTCCCGCTGTTGAGGAGTTGGGAGAAAGCGCAGGAGGAGGCTCAAAAAATGCCTCGTTAACGTAATCTTTGGATCCTCAACAGTCTCGGGTGCGCTTCAATATTACGTATGACGTACGTCATATTTAAACCTTACGTCATAATGTATGCAAACATGGAAGCAAGTAGCAATATTTAAGTGCAAGTCCACTAATTTTATTGCCACATCCAACAAGGAAGTATAGAAATGAGCAAACAATCGAGAGAGCCAAACGTAATATTCGTGGGAAGAAAACCTCCGATGAACTATGTGTTGGGAATCATAACAAGCTTCACCGGATCCAACGCAAAAGAAGTTACTTTGAAAGCAAGAGGGCGATCAATTAACACAGCAGTAGACGCAGCGGAAATAGCGAGACACAGATTCCTGAAAGACCTAACTGTAGCCAAAATCACTATAGGAACAGAAGAAATGCCACCGAGAGAAGGTGAAAGCAGAGCAAGAATGATTTCAACAATGGAAATCACACTGAAGCGAAAATAGAACGCTGAAATCACCAGACTAAAGCTTGTCATAACCCAGTTTTTGGTTCCTTTACTACCATAGTATACAGTGCTTTCGCTGACGCTGATCAGTTCTAATAAGATTGGCAAGCTTTCCGAAACGCGTTGTGTTGCAGTCCGGAGTTTTTCAGTTTTTTCCTTGTCGATAAAGAACTGTTCCGCATTCTTTGCAAGCATAGAAGTTAGATTCGGCTTTTCTTTGTTTGGTCTTAATTTCGCTCTTGCAGTTTGAATTCGGGCATTTCATAAGTCTTTTACTTCCTGTTTCTCAGATTCTGATGAACAATTTGTATTCCGGAGGTTCTGCATCGAAAAGGGCACACCATTTGCAAGCGTCATTATTTACCTGTTCCTTTAGTAAGCCGCAGTAGGTTTCACCACTTGGTGAGAATATGGCTTGCCTGCAATCCTTAGGATTACGTACTTTGACGGTTCTTTTCATTTTAACATGGTGGCTCTGAGAAAGTCTTCGCACAGCTTCTTCGAATTTCTGTAGATGTTCGGTTTCATTGAAGAAGACGGGTTTTGCCCTCTGGGTTTTATGGTTCGTAATACCACCCGCATTTAGAATCGATATGTTTCGTTAAAATAGATTATGAATTTCTAATATACATCTAAAATATCTAGATTCTTAGCCTTTGGTTCGCATAATTTTTGTTCGGCCCAGTATGCGCCAAAATTCGACCTCAACTCCAGAGGTGAGTTTGTCCTTCAAATCGTCTTCTGGTATTGGAGTTTCAGAGATCTCATAGGTTTCTAGATCCATAACTTGAACCGCCGAAGGCAAAAGGGCTATGACTTGGCCGCTTCGCTTCTCAATAATTGGAACCTCAACCTGAGAGCTTACGGGCTTCACGAAGCTTCTTTTCACGCTGTCAAAAACTCCCATGGCTACTACTCTTGCTTTGGCTGAGCCATGCTTACCTGGCTTGGATTTGGTGTAGCTCACAATACGGCAGGGTTCATTTTCTACCAAAACATAACTGCCGACCTTCAATGTTCCCAACTCAGCAGGTTTGCTCATCTTAGACCCTTCAATAATCGAATCATTGTCTATACGGTTTTAGAGAAGAATTAATTTATAGTCCTAATTAAGTTATCGCTAGATGTCTCAAAGGTGAACTTGTGATGTTTCAAACTGTGGGTTTGGTTGCTCGTGTTGATAGAAAGAAGGCCTTAGATCTTGCGGCCAAGCTCTCGAGTTACCTTGAAAGCAAAGGATTAGAGGTTTTTCTTGAACCAACCTTAGCTAAGCATGCTAAGAAGCTGAACGCCTCGATGCTCCTTCAAAAGATGAAAACTGACTTAATAATCACAGTGGGTGGAGACGGAACAATTCTGAATGTATGTTTGCAAATTCCTAAACCGGAACCACCCATTCTCACTATTAACATGGGTGTGCGCGGTTTTCTCACGGAAGTAATGCCGAAAGATGCTTTTGAAGCTGTTGACAATTGTTTGAAAGGTAGCTTCACTTTGGAGCACTGTTTCAAGCTTGCCTCTTCCGTCGGTAAGACGAGGCTACCCGATGCGCTGAATGAAGTTTTTGTTACTTCTCTTGCGCCGGCAAAGCTTTTACATATGCGAGTCTGGAAGAATGGCGCGCCCGTGGCAGATTGCCGTTCTGATGGTGCAGTTATAGCTTCACAGGTGGGGTCGACAGGCTATTCCTTGTCTGCTGGTGGTCCAGTCTTGGATCCTGACCTTGATGGTTTTGTTTTCACCCCCATTTGTCCGCTTACGGTTTTTCATCCCATAGTGTTCTCGGCAAAGTCTTCTGTTGGTATTGAGCTTTTAAATCCTAAGAGGGCGGTTGTTGTGCTGGATGGGCATTACAGAGTTGATGTGAATACTAAAAAAACACGAATTGCAGTTGCGAAGTCCAAGTATGAATCCTCCTTTGTGCGGTTTACAGAGGATTTCTATCGGCGACTTAAAGGGCGTCTGCTTTTCTCCAGAGGATGAAGAAGTTGAAGTCGGAGAAGCAGGTTGTGGTGCTTGACACTTCCGCTTTCATCGCCGGTTTCGATCCTCTTTCGATATTGCAGGATGTGTATTCAGTTAAAGCTGTTGAGATGGAGCTTGCGGCTGGTTCGTTGCCTTTTGTAAGGTTTAAGACCGCAGTTGACAATGGGAAGCTGAGACTGAAGGCTCCAAGGACTGAGTTTCTTCGTAGGGTTAAGGAGTCTTCACGTGATGTTGGGGACGTGTTTTTTCTCTCGGATGTTGACTCGCAAGTTTTGGCTCTGGCTCTCGAACTCAAAGATTCTGGAAATGAACCACTCATTGTCACCGATGACTATTCGATTCAAAACGTAGCTAATCAACTTGGCTTGGAGTTTGCACCACTCATGACCTTCGGCATACGTTTCAGACTTCATTGGATGAGATATTGCCCCGCTTGTAGGCGCAAGTACCCACCGGATTATAAGCACAAGAAATGTGAGGTCTGCGACACAGAGCTTAAGAGAAAACCTCTCAAGAAAACCGCGTTAAGGAGAAAGTAGAAAGTTGGTGAGAAGTTTGGGTTCAGTTGAACGCAAAACCGTGTATTTCGACTCTGCTGGGAAACACAACACAGATGTTGTCCTAAAATTGGCTAAGGATTACGCATCGAATGCAGGAATAGAGGACGTAGTTGTTGCTTCGACTACAGGAGAAACTGGAGCAAAAACTGCAAGAATGTTTAAGGGATTCAACGTGGTTGTGGTTACACATCATGTAGGATTTAGAGAACCTGGAGTGCATGAATTGACAGAGGAATTCCGCCAGCGAATTCTGAAGCACCAGGCCAAGATTTTGACTGCCACCCACGCCTTAAGTAGTGTGGAGCGAGCTATAAGAAAACGGTTTGGAACCCTCCAGCCACTGGAGCTTGTCGCCAACACACTCAGGTTGCTGGGTGAAGGCACGAAGGTGTGTGTAGAGATTGTTGTTATGGCTGCAGATGCTGGTCTAATTCCTGTGAACAAAGATGTTCTGGCTATTGCTGGAACCGGCAGAGGAGCAGACACGGCATTGGTGGTGAAACCCGCAAATGCTTCAACATTCTTCGAATTAAGAATAAGAGAAACTATAGCCAAGCCAAGATCCTTCGTATAGAAACCTTTTCGCGAACACAGTTAGCAGATAGCGTGAGAAAGAGCGCATCTATTATGGATATAATAGATGGTCCATTTCTCACGCTTTTACGAGGTTCTCTGATTGCGCTTTCATGAATTGACGTGTGCGCATATCTATGAACTTCACGAAATACGGGTTAGAACGCTTTTATGTATGCTCAGTCGTAGTCTCGAGATAGTGAAACGAATGATGAACCCTGTAATTGAGGCTATAAATAGGCGACGGTCTATCAGGTCTTATGAATCAAAACCAATTCCGAGGGATATCATCAATACGATCATCGAGGCAGGCAATCAGGCACCGTCTACCATGGGCATGGTGAAAGGAGTCCTTCGTTTTCAGCCTTGGCGGTTTGTTGTTGTTGAGGACCCAGAGTTCAAGCAGAAACTCTTGCAGACCGCGCTTCCGATCTGGAAAAAGACGATTGAAAGCATGAAGGAGATGAACCCTGAAGTCTACGAAAAAGCAATGAAGCTCTATGAGGGATGCCCGAACCCAAAGACATGGTTTACCATGATGCACCTGTCATCATCTTTATCATAGGCCCAATTAGGAACGCAGTGAGTTGCGCGCTTGCCTGCGAGAACATCATGCTTGCCGCAACCTCTCTCGGTCTTGGCAGCTGTTATACAGGATTCGGTGCAAATGTCAAAGGCAATGCTGATATCGTAAGAGCCCTTGAGTTAACGGATGGTGAACGAATATACGGGCCTATCCTGCTTGGCTATCCGAAGGACGCCCCTGAAAAGCGCTGGATGGCTCAACATAAAAATTACGTCGAACCCTCGATTAAATGGATCTAGAAGTCAACTAACTTGCTGGCGCGCGCTTAAATTTTTAACCCAAAACCCATAACTTAAATCTCTTTCATTCAAATATCAATCAACCAGGGAGAAAAAATGGTAAATCCAATGAAGTCTCTATTGGTTTTGCTTTCATATCATCACAATAATACCGAGAAAATTGCTAACGTCTTCGCAAAAGTTCTTGATGCACAAATAAAGACGCCACAGCAAATAAACCCAGAAGAGCTTCAAGAGTATAGTCTGATAGGCTTTGGCTCAGGGATATAGGTGGGAAACACCATAAAGTTCTGCTTGATCTAGCCGATAAACTACCACAAATCACCAACAGGAAAGCATTCATTTTCTCAACAAGTGGAGTTACAAAGAAAAATCAGCCAGAAATTCACTCGTCGCTTAGGGAAAAACTGCAATCCAAAGGTTACATGATTGTTGATGAATCCAATTGTGTAGGTTTTAACACAAATAGTTTTCTTAAACGATTTGGGGGAATAAATAGGGGCAGACCTAATGCTGAAGACCTCAAACATGCAGAAGAATTTGCTCAGGACCTGAAGCAGAGCTTGCAGAAGAAGTGAAACTTGAACACATGAATTCTCTATAGTCTATTATTTTCTCGCGCGCGCTTTCCAAACGAACACGCGCAATATCGTTGAATAAACTGCCAAAACCAGATGCACGATTATTCCCAGGACCATCAACACTCGAACGATATCGTTGGAAATCCACTGCACCAGAAATCTGAGGAAATCCGGCAACACATCTGCAAAATAAATAAATTCAAAGGGAAAGACCACAAAGAGCCATGCAGTGCTGACAGTGACAAAAAGAAGCCCACCAAAAACATCAATGCCGCGAGAAAGGTTTTTGCGATCAATTAACAACAAGGCAGATGCAACAATCCAATAAATTAGAGATCCATAAAGCAGGAGCATCTCTAACGTGCCGATTGTTGTAGTGAAAAAACCTGTTGGCCACATCTGATGGGCAGCGAAGTACAACATAATCAAGACACCAAACACAACTATAGCGATGGACACGACACGCTCGTCATACGGGATGACATCTTCCATGTCTTCCTCTGCGCGTTTAGAAAAGTGGCTCTCAATCGCTTCTGTCACGTTCAAACTGATTTCATCCTTGACGAACCCTTGACCTGAATATGTCGATTTTTCAAGATTTAAGCCTAGCGCGCGCATTCAAATGCCCAAGTAAAAGCTGTGATTACTCAATTAGTCCAAATCCATTCTCAACTAGCTCAGCCAATCGTGCAATGAATCGAGCTGCTGGTGCTCCATCAACAACATCGTGGTCAAACAAAATCGTCATGCCGAGATACTCATGGATTTCGATCCTGTCACCTGTTACTCCAGGTTTCTTTGCTATTCCGCCCAAGGCAAAAAAAAGCGGTTGAAGACTTGTGGGGATCGGCCAGCTTGTCGTGCCTTTCCCGTACATTCCTATGGATGTTACCCCTACAGTTCCCAGATATCTCTTTACAAAGAATGGGTCTTTCCTAATCTTTCGCCAGAAAAAGAAGTTTCTGAGAAATTTCGGCAATGACAAAAGCATTTTTGCTCTCTGAGATTCTCTTTTTTTCAAGTAGTCATCATCTGTCTGCACTTGAGCCCTACGAATTTCATCATGAATCTCTCTAAGACTCTTCTTGTTTGCCTTTAGCACTACGAATACTACAGGAAAAACTCTATCATCAACTACTCTTTCAACCATAACAGAAATGTCCACATCATCAAAGATCACAATCTTTCTTCCTTTCCTCATAGCCTGAACATGCTTGTGTTCATTTACTGCTTGCCCGATGCACTTCATTATCCATCCAGTAAAGGACAACGCTTCCCCAGTTTTTTCCTTATGCTCTCTAATATATTCCCGTCCGTTGGTCACATCTAGTTCTATCAACGCTTTTGTGTGGTGCCTTTTGAGACCTTGCTCTACTGTGTCAACTATAATTTCACGCAGTCTTGGAAATGGTTTCTCTTCATACTTCCCAATAAGATCCATTTGCCCCACCTATCTAACATGATTGAATGTGTCAATTGAAATTTGCCCCTTATCTTTTTTTATCAACATTAGTTTACTCATAAAATGACTTAAGCATGTTCGGTGTATGATTACAGGCCAAAAAACTCTGGAATTCACGATGGAAAAAACGAAAGAATCCTATCACCCATTTAAATCTAACAAAGCAAAGGAAGCATACCTAACATACTATGATGAGCATGCAAAGCACTGGCCGATCGCTTCGGAATGTAAGCTGGTAGAAACTTCATTCGGTCAGACTTTTGTACGTGTAAGTGGCCCCAAAGATGGGTTTCCATTAGTCCTATTGCCTGGTGACTCAGAGAACTCTCTTGCTTGGATATCTCAAATCGCAGAATTGTCGGTGGACCACAGAACGTACGCTGTAGATAACATCTACGATAATGGTCGTAGCATCTATGCACGACCAATGAAGAAGCCAAGTGATTTTGTAGATTGGTTAGATGAATTGTTTGTGGCGCTTGAGCTGAAACACATTAACCTTTTGGGTTTCTCCTATGGAGGTTGGCAAGCGAGCCTCTACGCTCTTTCTTTTCCTCAACGTCTAAATGCATTGGTTCTATTAGCTCCAACGGCCATATCTCCAAGTCTTGGGGTTATGGTGCGTGGGATTATTCAGTACTTCATTCCCTATCGTTTTATTGTGAAACGATACCTCTATTGGTACAATGCTGATTCAGTGAAGAATGAAAAAAGTCGAGAAGTTATTGATCGTATGGTAGATGAATTGCTTTTATCTACTAGGTGCTTCAAACGTAGAGGTTTTGTTCGACCTACCGTGTTGACGGATCAAGAATGGCAGAGTCTGGAAGTTCCTACTCTCTTCTTACTTGGGGAAAATGAGGTAACATATTCTGCCAAAAAAGCCGTTCAACACTTGAATAATGTCGCACCTAATGTTAAAACACTAATCACTTCTGATGCTGGTCATGATCTTGCAATCGTAAAGACAGAATGGGTCAACAACGAGGTGTTGAAGTTTCTGACAAGCCACCAAGAATTGTAATGTGCGCGCATCATCTTTTCCTTTTAGAGAAGTGGAGAGAATAACAGCCATCCTCCAATAATTACTTCAAATAGAATCGCAAACAGGTCTAAATGCTTCCAAGCAATCTATCTCATAGCCTCTCGGCCGTGTCCTAGCATGCGATTTCAGGCTTTCAATCCAGCGCGCATATATGTTCTTACTGCGGACCTACTGAGGAGCCACCAGATGTATTAACGTCGACCGTAGTGGGATTCCCTACGTACTTGAGATGTGAGCCTCCGCTTAGGTCACCATCTAATCTGCCATCAAGGTTTACTGTTGCACTGCTTCCACCACTCAGGTTGACAGTTGCATCATGAACGTGGAAATCCGAGAGATACAAGTGGCTTCCGCCAGAGCCGCTAATGGTCAGGTCATTGGCCGCACCTTCTAGTGAAATGGTGCTTCCCCCAGACAGGCTAAGGTCGAAATCGTGTGAAGAGGTGAATTCTTTGGCGGTGCCGTGTGTCCCCCCTGAGAGCGTCAGCTCGTGAAGGTCGGGCATTGTGATTTCGGCTTTTAAGGTTACATTTTGATAACTATAGTCCCATTTGAGACCTATTGTAAGGGTATCTCCAGTCTGAGAGACCTCGATATAATCGAACATATTGTCGTCTGCCTTTATGTTGATGCTGTATGAATCTGACTGGCTGATTTTGACTTCAAATCCCCATCCTACCTCAACAATTGTGAAGTCCGTTAAGTCCTTTTTTTCGGTATCAAATATTCCAGAACCAACTACCGGTTCCCGAAACCCGAGCATGACTGCAGCTACCACTACTGCAACTACCGACGCCACTGCAATAATGATAATCAAGACAATGGTCAGAGTACTTATGGCGTGCGTGTTTGCTTTTAACTGCTTTCTGCTCATATCACATCACTCATTACATATCCTGCATCAGTTCTTATGACTTGTGGGACTTGTGTCGGAAACTTCGTCTGCGCAGAACCAAGGATTTAAACATGTTTTGTGTGGTTTGGCGCCGGGGATGGGATTTGAACCCATGAGGCTCAATGAGCCACCGGCTTGCTCTTCGGTTCTGACCCCTTTTCTGTCTTTGTATGTCTGTTTTCTACAGATCTCGAGGCCGGCGCATCTACGGATCTTTTCTTCTTCCGCTCTGCCACCCCGGCATGCCCATTATCCGTGTGAGAGGTTGCGGTCTAAAAGTGTTTCTTTGTGCCAAGGTAGATGTAGATGAAGAGTTATTTGAGCATGCTTGGGTAAAACCATCTTCTCTTCTTCTTTTGCTGCACTTGGTCCCAGTCGCTTAGGATTTTGACTGCCTCGTTAGCTACTTTGATGCAGTTCTCTTCGCCCGCGCTAGGCTCAAACTCGTTGGTGACCCTATTGGCATAAACAGCACAAACTGCTCCAGCTCTCAAACCGAGAAGACTGCTGAGCACAAACAGAGTGGCAGATTCCATCTCAAAATTGAGCACTCCTGCATTCTGAAGTGTCCGAATCAGATTGTCTGTTCCCGACCGCTTAAGTTGTTTAAACGCTAGCCTCTCCTGCCCAGCGTAGAAGTCAGAGCTCGTGGCTGTCACGCCCACATGATATTTGAAGCTTAAGCTTTCGGCAGCGTCGATCAAAGCTAGCAAAACTTGGTAGTGGCCAACCGCTGGAAATTCAATCCGAACATAATGCTCACTTGTGCCATCAAGACGTACAGCACCGACAGAAATGACAAGGTCGCCACATTTAATGTCCTTCTGAATTGCCCCCGTGCTTCCAACACGAACAAAAGTCTCCACACCCGCACTAGCTGCTTCGTTTACCAAGATAGCCATGGTTGAGGGCCCAATGCCACTTGACATCGCAGAGATCGGCACACCCTTGTATTTACCAGTGAATGACCTAAACTCGCGATGACAAGATACTTCGTGGGATTCGTCCCAAAATCTGGCGATTTTCGGGACCCTGTCTGGGTCGCCTGGAACCAGCAGACATTTCGCAAGGTCTCCGTGTCTGCATTTGATGTGGTATTGTTCTCCAGTGTCAGCAGAGGATGGATGCATCTTCACTCACTACTAAGGCAATTTGGGCATAACGAGATCAGCAATGTCTACACTGTAGTCGTAGATTCTGCTCATAGAAGACGCTGCTGCCAAAATATGCGGAGCCAACGCGTAAGTCTGAGAACGCAAAAAGGCCTCAACGTGACTGTAACCGTCAGCCAAAGCTTGCCGTTCGTTTCTCACACTCTCAGCCACAGGAACTTCCCGGGAAAACACGGCTTCTAACGCACTTTTATGAGCGTCAAAGGCAGCTTTATGTACTTCAAGAAGCATTTGCGATAGCTCTTCTGTTATAGGTGCTCCTTCTAGTCTAATCGCTGATTCGGCAACCTTTACTGAGTGGTCGCCAATGGCTTCAACAAAACTTGCGATCAAACGGTAATCCAAGCAATCAATGGGAAGAATGCCCAATTTTTCGCTCAGACTGGGATTCTGTATAATTGTCCGCAGAATCCGTACGAGCAGAAAGTATTGCCTATTCACTTCATTGTCACGCGCAATCACATTCTTGGCAAGCTGCGCGTCACTTTCAACCAAAGCAGTAAAAGCATCTTGGTGCATACTTGACGCAATCGAGTATTCCCGTCTGAGAATCTTGCCAGGTGGATAGGTTGAAGGTTCCAATAGGTACTGCATAACTATCTTGGCATAGTCCTCCTCAACAATCTCCAAACCGATCAAACGACTGGACGCCCGCTTAATTCGTTCACGGTCACCAGGGCTTATACGGTCTTTAGCCTCAACCTGAATGATGTCATAACCAAGCAGATACTTGCCAACAATCTCACGATCAACAATAGGAGTTGGTCTAATCACAATCGCCTGAGGCTTGTGCTCAACATCGTATTTGGCATCGATAAAAAGCCTCCCGTCAGCGGCTTCAGAGATCGCCACAGTAGAGCTGCGCGCAAGCCCGTTACGTTGAGCCCATTCTTTAGGTAAACAAACAAAAAATGTGCCGCCAACTGTACGCTGAATCTTGCGAAATTCCATATAAACCACACCATCAAGATATGTATACATCTAAATGAAATCATGTAGTTAAATCTTCTAGTTGAAAATCTATTCTTCCAAACACGTCTCATAAATCAGAAAAGGAACGCATATCAGAATTGCGGAAAGACGTAATAGTCAGAATAGATCTTTACCTCAAAGGCAAAGCAAAACTAATAGGAGAACCAAAAGAAGGCTATATTGTGATTCCATTTGAGAATGACTGGAAGAGGCTAGAATCTTGAGCCAACGCCTTCAAAAAGCTGTATACTCAGCCCTCGAAGCAGGATATCAACTCGACAAGGAAGCTTTCAACTTCTTAGAAAAGCTGTCAATAACAGAGAACCCGATGACAATAATAGAAAAGGCTGTCAAAAAAGCTAAGACTCTCCCTCAAAAACCATTGTTCATCAATCGCAACTTTCTAGAGGAGCTACTGACTGAAGAAACTAAAAAGCCTACCCCAACCGTAGTATCGATGCCAACTCCTCCCCTAGAAACTAAAAAGACAGCCTTTCAGCCATATGCAGAAGATATCGACCCAAATATCGAAGTAATTGAAGACCCCACAAAGAAAATCTGCACGACTGGATCAGTTGAAGATTATCTCGGATATTTTCGAGACCGCTTTCGAAGGCTGGAAAAGATTCTGAGGCAGAGAATAGACATCAAAGGCGCCATGCCGATTTCAGAGGCATTAAAGACATCTAAAAACTCAAAGATCAAAGTCATTGGTATGATTACTGATAAGAGGGAGTCTAAGAAAAATATCTTCTTCAGGATAGAAGACATGAATGCCGCTGCTACGGTGTTTGTGTCTCAAGGTTTAGAGGAATCAACCCGAGCAAAGGTGCACACGCTACTATTAGACCAAGTTGTCTGCGTCATCGCAGTGAAAAGCCGAAATGATTTACTTGTATTAGAAGACGTGCTCTTCCCGGAAACCCCCAAAAGAACTCCGCACAAAGCGTCAATCCCAGTTTATGCAGCCTTAATCTCAGATTTACACATCGGCAGCAAGCTGTTTATGAGAGAGGAGTTCAACCGATTTCTGCTTTGGTTAAATGGAAAACTTGGAAACACCTACCAAAGAGAACTCGCAGGCAAGATAAAATATCTAATCATCGCCGGAGACATTGTAGACGGCATCGGAGTTTATCCTGGACAAGCAGATGAACTGGCAATCAACGATCTCTACCAACAATACAGCGCAGCTTCAAAATTCATTGAGCAAATTCCAGATTATATTGAAGTAGTCCTTGTCCCAGGAAACCATGACGCTTCCAGAAAGGCGTTGCCCCAACCTGCGATACCAAAAGAAAGTGCAGAAACCATTTACGAAGCAAGAAAGGTTCATTCTCTCGGAAATCCCAGCACCATAAGTCTTCATGATGTTGAACTACTTGTATATCATGGACGCAGTCTGGACGATATTATCGCAACCGCTCCAAATCAGAGTTTTAGAGAACCAGAAAAGGCTATGAAACTTCTCTTGCAATGCAGACACCTCGCACCCGTTTATGGACAGAAAACTCCCATTTCACCTGAGAGCCGAGATTTTCTGGTCATAGACCGTGCCCCCGATGTCTTCCACGCAGGTCACGTACACGTAGAGAGACATGAGACCTACAGAGGAGTTCTGCTAGTAAACTCGGGGGCTTGGCAAGAACAGACCTCGTTCCAAAAGAAAATGGGTGTAGAACCTACACCGGGAATTGTGCCTATTGTGAACCTGCAAACACAGCAGGTTTTCACGGTTAACTTTAGATCAACATCAATGAATTAGGTGGAGACCCCTCAGTGTCGACCGCCTGATATGCCAGTTAAACATTTTGGTCTATACTTAATTAAATGCCCAAGTCTTTCATCGTTCACGAACACACTACTAATAATACCCCGCGTAACTCCTAGACGGATTTTTTTCGTTCTTCCATAGCGTCCCATGCTTATGAGTTGGGTGTTTAGCAAGCCAATCACATCTAGTTCATTGATTAAGCCGCTAACACGTCTCTGGGTCAGTGGTGTCAAACCTGTCTGTTCACAGAGTTCACAGTAGATTTCGTAAATTTCGCCGGTAATGGCACGAGTGAGGTTGGTTTTCACCAAAAGATATACTCCAAACAAGACAAGTTTGGGATGCGCAGGAAGATTTTTCAAAGCTTCGACAACACGATCATGCTCAATTCTGGTCTCTGCTCGGCGTATATGCTCCTCTGTTATATCTTTAGAACCTTCCCGTTCAGCTAACTCTCCTGCAACACGAAGAAGATCTAAGGCACGTCGTGCATCTCCGTGTTCTGCAGCGGCCAATGCCGCACAAAGGCCCACGGCGCTGTCAGAAAGCACTCCGCCAAGGAAAGCCAATTTCGCGCGATCAAATAATATGTCACGGAGTTCTGCGGCATCATAAGGTCTGAAAACAGTTTCCTCCTCACTTAATGAGCTCAAAACTCTTGGGTCGAGAAGATCCTTGAATCGAAGATCATTTGAAATGCCAATAATTGACGTTTTGCCAGTGCTGAGTGTCTCATTTACTCTTGTCAATTCATAGAGAATCGTGTCACCACGCGTTTTCACAAGGGCATCGATTTCATCCAATACAGCGATAAAGACTCCGTTGTGTGTATCTAGACCTTTTCGGAAACGGTCAAAAACCTCTCCCAGAGCCAACCCTGTAAAGGGAACTTGGACACCCAGAGCATGACATAATGCAGAGAGAACTCTATATTCTGTCCCAACCCATCGACAGTTGACATAACAAAATCTAACTGGCGAAGTACATTCCAGCGCTCTCTGGTGTAACCTGTTCAGCACATATTTCACGACTGCAGTTTTACCGGTGCCGGTTTTACCATAAATAAGGACATTGGAGCTGCGTACACCTTTGAGAACAGGCGCCACGATCTCTCCAATTAGGCGAATCTGCTCTTCACGGTGAGGAAGATATTTTGGAATGTAATCATGCCTTAATATCTCTCTGTCCCTAAAGATGCACGCGTTTTCCAGAAATCGATCAAATACTCCATCTAACACGCTAGTTTCATTCACAATTCTCCTCTCCACCGAAAGACTTCTAGATCGACGCCGATTTCAGCTGGAAAAAACATAAGAACTACCATACAAAAAACTAAACAAACAACACCAAACCTCACAATGAAATCGTAGAAAACGCCAGAAAGATTCCATCAATGTACTAAAAGCGTTTAGGTGACTCCCACCCCTCTGTTTCGCATGGAACAGTCTCTAAAGTTTGAGTGGTTAGATTGTTGTTAATATAATAATTAGTCTTTGTTAATTAACGGGAATCTCTCTATTTATTTACTCTTGTAAAACACTTTGTAGTTATTGTCGAGATTTGTGGCTAATATCTTTCACTCGAATCCGCTTCCAGACCTATCCTTCAGTGGAAAGAAAGGGGTGAGGGGCTTTTTACTCCGAATAACCTTACCTCCCTCTGTTGTTGAAGACGCCTCCAAGCTTCACAGAACAGAAAGGAAGATAGATCTTCTTGTCAACACCTGTGAAACAAACCCGAGAATTACCTCAATTCCACTTCTTTCCTTCACTTTATACTCTATTTCGCTTCCTTTTCAACAGAATGGTTGACCCCTGCCTTTCTAGTGGAGAAAGGAACAGAAATATCTCTGTGTCTTGCTCCACAAAACCACAGCGAAGTAAACTTTGTGAAACCAAATAGCTGCAAAAGGGCCCATATTGTTCTTTCTAGACGCATTTCAACCGTTTCACAGTTTGCAACTTCACCGCAAACCCTATAACTTGTGAACTGTAAACTGTTTGGCGGTTAGGATTGGGTCGGGCTAATGCCTGTGAAGAAAATGCGGGTTGAGGTTTTCGATGGTAGTGGGAGCCGCTACACTGTGACTTTTGAAGGGAATGTAACTAGAGAAAAGGCCTTGCGTCTTCTTGATCTAATGGAACTGCTTGGAGGGATGCCGAGCGTTAATCCTAACCTTAAGGAGACAGCTTCTGCATACTCTAAATATGACAAGTTGTGGTCAATTCTGGAGAAGCATTTTCCGATTGTATGGTTCTCTTCAAGAGATGCCCAGCTTGTCTATGAGCAGGAATTTAAGGAGCCGATCGGCTTGAGCACGGTTTCTACCTATTTATCTCGTATGGCTGACCGCACTGTTCTTGCGAAGAGTGGGACATCTAATCGACGGCGTTTTAGGATATTGACTAAGATCTCACAGAGTGCGTTGGGTTTTATGAGAGAAAATAAATAGCAGTCGATCTGGAAAGTAGTAGAGTAGTTGCTTCGGCATCGAATTGCGCGCTAGACCTTGTGAAGATTAGTGGAGGAAGAGGAATGAGTGAAAGAATAGGTGAGGATTTGACTGAGATGACTCAGAAACTGAGTGAATATGTTGACGGGGGGCGAGCAGTAGGTTATCATGAGGTTAGAAAAGAACCTGTGATAGCGATCAAGCCTGACAAGTCCAAAATGAAATCTTTGAAGAAGATGGAAAGTTGCGACGTACATTTTATGGCTGTTGACTGCTCAACCAGAACTTTGAAGAGAGCTTACAATTGGGGTATCTACCTCTTCCGGACTGCATACGCTCTGGTTAAGGACCGCGACGTACAATGGGGTTACAAAGAGAAGGTTCACACCGTAGTTGGAGATGCGTATGTACGTCGCAGAATCTTGCAGGATGTTAGGCTCAATCTGGAAAGCGAGATAGCTTTGAACCTAGTTTGCGATGCAAGTGAAAGTGATTACCTACTTCTGGATGGCGCCAGCTACTTCGGCGGGGAAAGAAAATTCTGGGTAGAGCTATATGAGAAGTGTAGAAAAGAACGGGTCAAACTTCTAGCAATAAGCAAGCAGTCTCCAATGCTTCATGATGAGAAAGGACGTGACTTGGTTACTGCGACGTACATGCTTTCTCCTTCTTATCCAACTTGGGTCTACCACCCAGTCAAACAAGCAAACATACATGAACATCAATATGGCAACATATCGTTAATTAAACTCAGTGGAGAAAGTCTACGAATCTTTCGATGCGACATAATGCAGTATTTAAGCAACTGTGAAGTCACTGAGCTGCTTTCCCCACTTACGTCCCTATCGGAAGATCCCAGATGTCTTGGCTATCCGGTGACTCTTTGGCTTGCTCACGATTTTTCTGCCCCCTCAGACTCAAAACTCCTCCACTATTATGACCAGATTGAGGATACGCTAACCAGCGCTGGCTTACTGAATGTACTTCGCATGGAAGAGCTTTCATGTAATTTCTCAGATCAACTTCACGGCGTTAAACACCCTTATGAACGGGAGTGGATTGAACGTGTCTGAGCCTGTAGGGTTTGTTCGTGAAGTGAAGGGAGACAGGGTCTCTTTCTTTCTTAGCCGAGGAGCCAATCTTACTTTTGGCCAAATAGTTAGAGTTGATTCAGGCGGCAAAAGCTTCTACGCCCGTATAGTGGATGCCGGGAGCTCCTCTACTCTGAAAACAGACGAGCAACTTCGTGAAGCAGAAGGTAAGGAATCCTTCGGGCCTTATTCTAGCTACAGGCATGTTGATGCTATTCTTTTTCTTGAGAAGGATGTTGAGCGAATTCGCTCTCCAACCTTTAACCCCGACTACATGGACAGGGTACACAAAGCCGACCAGGGAGATTTTTCAGTTTTGAGGCTAGGTGGAGATCTAGAAATTGGACGCCTGCGCTCTGGAGGGGATCTGCTTGGTTCTGTGGGCATAAGTGTTCAAGCTATTCCTCTCATGATGGGCATGTTTGGAATGACCGGGTCTGGTAAAACGAATTGTGAGTTGATGCTTAACACAAGGATTATAGATCTGAGTCCGAGTACAGTGGGTCTGATTTTCGACTTTGCGGGTCAACTTCTTGAGGGAAAGGGGATAGCAACTCAAAAGGGTCTAAGAGATCATCCGCTTTTCCACACCAAAGTTCGTTACTATTCGGCTAGGGAGCAGAGGATGCTGGTTGGTTTGTATACGATTCGTCCTCGGAAACTCTCAACGTTTTTCCCCGACATTTCGCATCACCAAGTTAGACTAGCTCAGAAACTTTACAAAAAATTGGGAAGCACATGGATTGAGCAGTCGCGAGAAGCCTACGGTAGAGATGGCTATAAAGGAGTAGCTGCCTTCAGCGACTACAAGAGCAAAGTTGTGATAGATGCTCTTATGCTGAAGCTTTCAAGTTTGTCTCCAGATCTGTTTCCACCTTCAGACTACAGTTTCGTTGATGATGTAATTAATAATCTGAGTGAAGGCGTTACATGTCTTGTTGACATTTCAGGTCTCAGTTCCGAGGAGCAACATCACGTAACTTGCCTCACAGCCTCTACTGTAGCCCTCCACTACAAGCGCATGTGGGAAGGAAATTTCGAGGAATGGAAGAAGCTCCCCACCTTGCTAATGACCCTTGAAGAAGCCCATGAATTCCTTGACCCCAATCTACCTAAAACAATATTCTCAGACATTGCCCTGACGTACAGAAAATACCGCGTAGGGCTTAACGCAGTGACACCGAGACCATCAAGAATAAACCCCAATGTCTTCGCCGAGCTTTGGACTAAAGTTATTATGAAGACGGAGTTGCGCCGCGACAGAGACTACCTCACTCAAAACACGCCATACATGGAATACAGCGATACAGAGATAAAAATGCTCGACGTTGGGGAAGCGTTACTCATCTCGGAACCGCAAATTCGATTTGCAGTTCCAGTAAAAGTCATTCACTATCCTGAATATTTGAAGGAGAAGGGCAAAGCTGACTACAAACTGGCTCCATCTAAATCCCTTTCAAAGATGGACGAACAACTCAAGAGACTTAGGCAAGCCGGAGAAAACCTTGCGGAGAGCAATGCCGAATAAGTTTTGCATCTACTGAGACACAGATTCGGTTTTCTTCAAGATCTTGCGCATTTCCTCTTTAATCCGGTATGCATAAGGTGTTTTCGCTTCATCTCGCTCTACATAGCCCTTTACATAAAGCTTCTTCATAAGCCTGGCAGTATGTTCTCTCGTCAGCCCTATCTGGCTTTTTATCTCAGGAGCAGTCTTCTGCCCTTCTTTTGTAAGAATCTCTAAAACACGCAATTCAGTTTCAGTCAACTGAGCTAGAGCCCGCTCTCTCTTAATAGGAATAACTCCCCTTATTTGGGCCTCTCGAGGTCTTGAAATTCGTTGTGCCACCTCTTCTTGAGCTTTAACTACTTCACCAACTCTCTCGCTTAGCTTCTCAATCTGCGGCAGCAAATGCTCCTTAACCCCTAAAGCTGTATCTAACTTAGACGTGATATCACTGAATTGCCTCTCATGCTTCTTCAACTGGTCTGTGATACCTGTGATATCTGGGGTGTCTTCACGTTTAACCGAAAGAAACTCTAATTTGTGAGCGATTAATCCAGTGCGTTCTTCCAATAGCTTCAGTTGCTTATTGAAACTAATGATGATGTCCTTCACGATGTCTTTTGCTTCGTTGTACTTTTCGTTGGCTCTTCTCATCCGTCTATAATAGAGTAGCATTATAACCGACGACGAAGCCAAGAAAATCACTGCT
>JASFPO010000030.1:0-18644 GCA_050115935.1 Candidatus Bathyarchaeota archaeon
TGCAGGTAACTATTAGAGAATATGAATCCACAGACTTTTCCATAGTCAAGAAACTGATATTGGAAGCCGACAACTTCGGCGAGCCATTCCTAGAGACTGAACTGTTGAATATCAGGAAAAACACTTCTCCGGGCTTGGGCAAAGTCTTCGTTGCAACGACGAAAGACCAAGTCATCGGCTACATTTCACTGGATAGGAGGATTTTTGCTTTGATGGTAGATTCCATTATTGTCGACCGAGACTATCAAAGAAAGGGTGTGGGCAGAAAGCTTGTTGAAAAAGCAAAAGATTTTGCAGAATCGCAGGGTTTTCATGTACTCCGAACTGATACAGCGACTTTTATGGGCTATGCCATCAGGTTTTATCTCGCCTGCGGTTTTGTGCCATGTGGCTACGTGGAACACGATTTCGGTCTCGGGTCAAAGCAGTTGCACTTCTACATGGAATTGAAAAAAGAGGAAAAACCCAATTCTATCTGAGAGTTCGTATGCGCATTGCGTTGCTATTTAGAAGTGTTCACTTCTTGCTTCGTGGCAATTTGTGACTATAGTGCAGCAAGTGCAAGTATGCTATTTTCGATCTGCAAGAAGAGCTGTTACACCTCTAGCTGCAAGTGCTAACAGTTCAAATGCTTTGTATGCTTCAATCATAGTGCTTGTCTCATATTCTACTTTCAATCCGTCGATTCTATTGACCATGGGCAGTAACTCGGCAACATCTGCAAAGTGGCTTGCCAAGAAGGTTACTCCTACTTTCACTGGTCTTTCTGCTTTCAATATCAATCGCCCGCGCGCGATGCGGTTAGCTTGTCTGAAGCTAGTCGATGCCATCTTAACTGCTTTTTTCAATTCCTTCTCGATTTTTGCCATACTGGAGCTTCTAGCTGAAACTCTGCTCAAAGAATGTTTCAAAGGTACAGTTTCAGCCCAAGGTGCAAATTTCTCCACATCATCCTTTAGAAGTTGAGCCTCTCCAGCAACCAGTATCACAGGTACACCCAATTCTCCCGCTACATAAGCATTCAAAAGAAATTCGCTCGCCGCAACTCCATTCACTTCCACTTTATTGATGCTTCCACCACTGTAAGTGTGATCGAACGAGGATTTTGCAGTTCCAAATTTCGCGTGATACCCAAGAAACAGAGCAGCATTGCATCCTTCTACTCCCGAAACCATACTGACAGGTCGGGGATAACCCCTGATAATCTCCACATATTCAGGCAAGTCATCAACCAAAAGGTTTACCATAGGCCCATGGCTGTCCGCAATAACGATCTCGTCAAAGCCGTTTTTGTTCAACTCTTCTGCGACAACCAGTGTGACTTTTGTAGCGATTTTCCTTGCTTCCTCATACAGTACACCTTTCAAGCTCAAGTGACCCGGAATAACGACATGGGGCATCCCTTCCAGATCAACTGAGATAAACGCCTTCATGAAATCCACTCGATATAGCTCAATAAATAGTACATTAAAGGATTTCGATCTGCAAATCCGCTCTAATGCGCGTGCGTCATGCGAGGAATTTGCTGTATATTATCATATCTAACCCGTGGGTGTGTCTTCTCAAAAAGCCCTCGGGAATAAAGCTATTCTTAACATACAAGTTTATTGCAGATTTAAGGTTTGGAGATGTGAAAAGCCAGACTTTATGAGCTTTTCTCCTTTTCGCTTCCTCAACAAATCTGTGGAGCAGATTTGCTCCAACTCCTTTACGCCTACGTCCCATTTTAACTCCTAGAAATCCAAGCGTGCCCACGCCAGCAGACTCCGTGCCTAAAGCCACGCCTACAATTTCATTTCCTTCTTCAGCAAGGAGAAAGATCGCATCTTTGCTCTCTACTCGCTTCTTGAATCTTTCCACGCGCTCGGTTTCTTGAATGCTCTCAAGCTCCCTATCAACAAATGAGCTAGGCAGCCACTTGCGAAGACTGTCCCATATTTCAACATAGCACTTCAGCAATTCGTCAAAGTCGCCAACGGTGGCAATACGAACCTCCAGCATGTCTACTCCCAAACATAAAGAACCACTCAACAAGATATTAACAATTGCATTAACACGCGTACAAGGGCGCATTTTGAAGAGATGGAGACAACTGACTATAAATATACATTTTGCACTCTTCTTTAGCTTGTTAGCCTCCGCCTACCGGTGGCAGTATTGCTACTACGTCGTTTTCCTTAAGCTTTGTTTTGAGTCCCTTCTGGGTTGTTATGCTCCTGCCATTGATGAGTAAGTGTAGATGTCCTCGCACCTTGCCCTTGTCGTCATATAAATAGTGAGTGAGCTTTTCACCATATTTTTCCTCCAGTTGGTGAAGCAATTCATTAATAGTAGCAACTTCAGAAAGCTCCATCTCCTCCTTCGGCTTACCAACGATTTCTCTTAGAGTGGTGAAGAACTTCACTGTCACCTTCATTTGGAGGATTCCTCTTCATTCACCATTTTGTTGATTCTCTTCCAGAATTTTAACCACTTTAATGCAGGCTTAATAAAGTTACGGATTATTCTCTGTGCTTGCCTGTAGACCTTTCTTGATACATTCTCCAACTCAAAGCCATAGTTCTAGGATGCGACGCCTTGACTTCGTCTAGTCTGGTCAAAGCAGTGTTCTGCGGAGCTTTCAAAACCATTTCTGGCTTTGAGTAAGCTTCCTCAGATATCTTCCTCACTATGTCCACAAATCTGTCCAGCTCTTCCTTTTCAAAGGACTCTGTGGGTTCAATCATGAAAGCCTCTTCAATGATTAGAGGAAAATATGCTGTAGGCGCGTGCATTCCATAGTCCAACATTCTTTTGGCGAAGTTCAAAGCCCGTACACCAGTTTCTTTATACAACTTCTTCAAACTGAAAACGCACTCATGCTTTCTCGGTCTGCCCCTAGCAAAAGGCAACTCAAAACCACGAACAGAACATAGTTTCCTAACGAGATAGTTGGCGTTCAAAACAGAAATTTCAGCTGCCTCTTCAAGCCCCTCCGCACCCAAGCTTGAAATGTAAGCATAAGCTTTCAGCAGAACAGCCACATTTCCATAGAAGCTCCTAGTTTTACCTATACTTCGAGGCTTATTATTATCTAGATAGTACCGTTTGCCGTCGAAGGCGACTCTAGGCACTGGAAGATACTTCTCTAATTCCTTTGAAACGCCAACTGGTCCAGCGCCTGGTCCTCCACCACCATGAGGTGTGCCGAATGTCTTGTGAATGTTAATGTGAACGATATCAAAGCCCATATCGCCGGGTCTAACCTTACCTAAAATGGCGTTTAGGTTTGCTCCATCATAGTAGAGTAATCCTCCAGCCTCGTGCACGACCTTGGCGATTTCTTCAATGTCCTTCTCAAAGACTCCAAGAGTGTTCGGATTTGTCAGCATTAATCCTGCTGTGTTTTCGGAAACTGCGGATTTCAGGGCTTCTAAATCTACGCAACCTTCTTGGTTAGATGGAACAACTACAACTTTGAACCCAGCCATTGCTCCGCTCGCGGGGTTTGTTCCATGAGCTGAGTCTGGCACAATCAGTTCGGTCTTATCCTGTATGTTCCCATTAAATTTGTGATGAGCCCTCATAATTAGAGTGCCCAGAAACTCTCCTTGCGCTCCCGCCGCCGGCTGCAAGCAAACTTCGTGAGTTCCAGTAATCTCCGCCAGCCACTTCGCCAAGGTGTATAAAATTTTGAGTATGCCTTGAACCGTGCTCTCGTCCTGGAATGGATGAAGCTCAGTCAGAGACGACAAGTTGGCAAGAGATTCGTTGAGTTTTGGGTTGTATTTCATTGTGCAGCTTCCCAGCGGATAGAACCCCAAGTCTACTCCATAATTCATTTGCGAAAGACGCGTGTAGTGACGCACTACTTCTACTTCAGACAATTCTGGCAGTTGGGGAGGGTTTTTTCTCAACATCTCTCTTGGTAAGTCAGCCAGCGCGTTACCTGCTATTTGTTTGATTTCATCTTCAACTTTTGGCACACTGTGTCCTTTTCTTCCTTTGCATCCCAGCTGGAAAATAACTGGTTCATTCCAATAGGCTTGCTTAAACATCTTCTACCTCTTCCTTCCCAGAGCATTTCTCAATGATTGAGCTAGAAGGTCAATTTCTCCTTTAGAATGAGTTTCAGTGATACAGTATAGAGCGGTTTTGCCCAGTTCTGGAAACTCACTAGTTAAATCTTTACCTCCATGAACTCCACGCTTCAGCAGGCTTTCATGAATTTTCTGCATCGTCATGTCAGCAGAGTCAAAGTTCACAGTAAACTCTTTGAAGTGAGACGCTTTGAAAAGGGGAACCTTAACACCTTCTATTTTTGCCAAAAGCTGCATGGCATAATCTGCTTTGGACATGATAACCTCGCCTAACTCTTTCAGTCCTTTGGGTCCAAGCAGAGCCAAATAAACAGCTGAGGCTAGAGCGCACAGGGCTTCGTTTGTGCATATGTTAGAAGTTGCCTTCTCCCTGCGGATGTGTTGCTCTCGAGCCTGCAAAGCCATACAAAACCCGTTTTTGTTGTTGTCCAATGTTGTAGTCATACCTATCACGCGCCCGGGCAACTGCCGTATCAACTGTCTGTCGTTTCGGCAAGCAAAGATGCCTAACAATGGTCCACCAAAATTCATGTGGTTCCCCAACGGTTGTCCTTCACCGATAACGATATCCGCGTCGTATTCACCCGGCGGCTTCAGAATCCCAAGTGAACTCGGGTCAACTCCAACAATGAATAGTGCTTCATGATCATGGGTTTCCTCAGCAATTTTCTCAACTTTGGCTTCAATCAAGCCGAGGTATGTGGGATTTTCAATGTATACTGCTGCGGTTTTGACTGAGACTTTTCTTTTCAAGTCTTCGATGTCTAGTTGTCCAGTTTCAGTATCGTAATCTACTGGTGTGATCCTTAATCCTGCTGGTTCAGCGTATGTATTTAATGTGGCGAATCGTTCAGAATGAATTATCCTTGGAATTAGAATTTCGGTTCGGTGAGTCAGTCGCGACGCCATGCGAGCGGCTTCTCCCAGAGCTGAAGCCCAGTCATATGTTGATGAGTTTGCCACTTCCATTGCTGTGAGTTCACAGATCATGCTTTGATACTCGAATAACGCTTGAAGGATTCCTTGGGAAATCTCTGGCTGATAAGGCGTGTAAGAAGTTAGAAACTCAGTTCGCTGAACAATGGAATCTACAACTGCCGGTACATGATGCGGCCAACAACCGGCGCCTAGGAAAATTGGCATATCTTTGCTCGTTTGGTTTGCAGCTAAGAGCTTCTCTACATACCTTTTGACTTCGTGTTCAGAAGTAGGAGCCTGAAGATTCAGTCGCCTTTTCAACTGGAATTTTTGAGGCACATCTATGTACAGTTCCTCTATGCTTTTGATTCCTATCTCTTTCATCATCTGCCTTTTGATTTCAGGTACAGAGTTTGGAATGTAAGCGTGTATGACTTCACTCTTAACCACGTTTTCACCGCCAGAATAGCATAATCTAACTATTCTTTTGCTTAAGCTTTAAACAACTTCTAACACTTAAATCGAGACCTTGTTAAGCATATTCCCTCTAGGTTATCTATTGTCCCGACTTCAGAGACAGCGGCACGCTCTTTCTCTCTTCAAGAACAAGAGTCGTATAAGTGTCGATGATTTCACCGGACTGGTAAATCTTCAACAAAAAAGAATTGTATTCAAAGACATCACGAACTCTTAGAATGGCAAGTAGTCCATAGTCTTCACCAGTTCTGTAAAGGTCTGTAATTTCATTCATAGGAGCTAGAGAGTCTCGTGCTGCATTGTTAATGGCGTTAGGATTTACTTTCATACGAACTATAAACTTGGCATTGAAGCCAAGCTTAGACCAGTTAACCATCAGTGTGTTTCTCAAGATGACACCCTTTTCTTCAAGCCTCGCCAATCTATTGAACACCGTTGGCTGTGAAACCTGCATTCCAAAACGGCGTAACAATCTGCTAAGCTCCATAGTGGACAACAAACGTGGAGATTTCGCATATTCAACTTGATGCAGCAGTACATCTAAGATTTTAAGATCAACCTTGTCCAATTTCGGATGATCTCCTATTTCTTCTTTGAATATGAATGGCACACCCGTCTCTTTATAAATGCGAATGGCATCAACCACTCGGTATTTCTTGAAAAAACTCTTCGCCATACCCTCATCTACCATTCTAAGTACAAGGCGGAAATGTGCATCATCAAACATTCTAAATCTCCCAAAGAGCGAATACTCCCCGGAGATTCCATCAAGGATGTCACACGACTCCAGTTTTTCGAGCATATCAGCCAACCAAGGCTCATGGGGATTTGTCTTAAACTCAAAAAACACCGTTCTTTTCAACCCAACCGAAAAGGGATTCAGAACAACAGTTGGTCCAAAAGCGATTCCTTCTTCAAACAGCCTTCTTATTCGGTTCTTTACTGCAAAACGTGACAGCCCTGTTGTCTCGCTTAGACGGGTGAGCGATGTCTTGCAGTCTTTCAAGAGTTTCTCCAAGATTAATGAGTCATGTTTGTCTAAACTCATACTATATCATCTCGAATAAAATATCTAACCTTTGATGGTTTTTTACTCATTTTATTGAAACTCGTCAAAAGATATAAATATTTCGTGAGGCACTTTCTGCGGGAGTGGATCATCGTGGAATTTAAGGTGAAAGACGTTTCTTTGGCCGATAAAGGTGCGTTGCTTGTTGATTGGGCTTCTGCGCATATGCCTGTTCTCAACCAGATTACACGTCGGTTTGAAAAGGAGCAGCCTTTGAAAGACATTGCAGTTGGCGCTTGTCTGCACGTAACCAAGGAGACCGCTGTTCTTGTTCAGGCTCTCATGGTTGGTGGAGCAAAGGTTGCCTTATGTGGTTCTAATCCACTTTCAACCCAAGATGGAGTCGCTGCTTTTCTGGCGAGAAAAGGAGTTGAAGTTTACGCTTGGCGCGGAGAAAACACCGAAGAATACTATTGGTGTGTGAACAAAGTTATCGATCGTAATCCTAAAATAACTTTAGACGATGGGGCGGATCTTGTAAGCACACTTCACAGGAAAAGAACCGAAAAATTGCCCAACGTAAAGGGAGGTACCGAGGAAACTACGACAGGTGTTATACGCTTGAGAGCGATGGAAAAGAGTGGTGCACTTGAATATCCCATAATAGCAGTGAACGATGCGTACACGAAGTATCTTTTTGATAATCGATATGGAACTGGACAAAGCACAATCGATGGAATCTTAAGAGCCACGAATGTTCTGTTGGCTGGAAAGAACTTCGTGGTTTGCGGCTATGGATGGTGCGGTCGCGGTCTCGCCAACCGAGCAAGAGGCATGGGAGCCCATGTCATTGTAACCGAAGTTGATTCAGTGAGAGCGCTTGAGGCGATCATGGATGGCTTTGATGTCAAGTCTATGATTGCTGCGTCAGCGATAGGCGACATTTTCGTTACCCTTACTGGAAACACAGGTGTCATTCGAAAAGAACACATGCTTGAAATGAGAAACCACGCCATAATAGCCAACAGTGGACACTTCAACGTGGAAGTCAACATACCTCACCTCAAAGATATATCGACCTCGAAAAGGACTCTTCGACCAAACCTTGAAGAGTACAGTCTTCAAAACGGAAGAAAGCTTTACCTTTTAGCCGATGGAAGATTGGTGAATCTTGCTTCGGCAGAAGGACACCCCTCGGAGGTTATGGATATGTCTTTTGCAAACCAAGCCTTGTGTGCTGAATATCTAGCGAAGACTGGCAAGATGGAGCCGAAAGTGTTTAGCGTGCCTAGAGAAATTGATGAACTTGTAGCCAAACTTAAACTGAAAGCAATAGGCATCGAAATTGATGAGCTCACTGAAGAGCAGAAAAAGTACATTGCCACATGGGAAGCTGGAACTATCTGATTTTTATGACAAACCTTATAATGGGGTTGTTGAAATAGAAGAGGCTACAATGGTGGTGACTCATAATGAGTAAAGACCAAGCAATAGGCGGATTGATATTCTTAGTCTGCGTCATCGTTGCAGTCGGATATATCGCAGGGCTATTTTTCTATCATAATTCTACTCTCAATATATCCATCAAAGAGTGGCTCAACCTTCCTTGGACAACCGAAAATGTCAGATACTGGCTGGTTGCGGCTCCAGTGCTCATTGCCTTTGTTGCTATACTGGGCATAGGCGCCTGGATTGGCTGGACAATGGCAACAACCCCGCCTCCGAAACCAATCGAAGAGATCGAGGCAGAAGAAAAGAAGGAAGAAGAGAAACCGAAATAGTAAGAGACCGGCGACCAACCCAGTTTCCTTCTCTTCCACATGTTTTCTCAAGTTAAGGTGCTCCTCAATGAATAATTTTAAATGTTTGATCATCTGTGGGGGACCTGGAAAAAGACTGCGTCCAATAACGTATTATTTTCAGAAAGCTATGATTCCTGTAGGGTTAAGGCAGAAGCCAATGCTAGAATATGTAGTTCGGCTTCTCCGTTTTCATGGAATTGCTGACCTCTACTTTCTTGTTGACTACAAGGCTGAACAAGTTATGAACTATTTCAATGATGGTTCAAAGTTTGATGTGTCCATTTCCTATTTGCATGACGATCCTATGTTTAAGGGAACGGCTGGTTCTGTGCTTAATGCTTATGACAAAGGACTTCTAACTATTGAAGATCGGTTTGTTGTCTACTACGGAGATATTCTGACCACTATAAATCTCAAGGATTTGTTGAATTACCATGAGAAGAAGAAAACTGTTGCAACAGTTGCTCTATCATCCGGCTTCACAGTTAGAGTTGGGATAGCCGAGATGGACAATAATGGCGAAATCAGAGGATTCGTTGAAAAGCCAAGGTTAGAAAAGCCTGTGAGCATAGGGATAATTGCTTTCGAAGGTGAAGTTTTGAAAGACATGAAGGAATTAAAGGGGCCAAAACGAGGTCTAGATTTGATGAAAGATTTTATTCCTCATCTTGTGAAGAATAGCGGGCCAGTTTACGGTTATCTGTCTGATGCGTTTTGGTATGATGTCGGCAGTATAGAGGCATATGAAAAGTTGAACCATAAACAAGTCGAAAACCTAATGTCCTATCTTTTTGAATGAGAACTCCATGAGCAGATGAACTCATGGGTAAACGGCAAAGGGATTATAAATCTAGAAAAGCTTACAACTGGTAGCCTCAAGGGCATTCAGGCACGCGGAAGGTTAACTATGTCCAACCCAACCTCAATTCTACCATATATTGTTGAGGACAAAGCAAGGAAGAAACAATTTACATCTGACATGGAAATTTCCGCTCTTCTCTGTTTCTCTGAAGCGCGCAGGAGAAAGCCTGGAATATTGGATGCTTCTTCTGAGAAGATTTCTTTCATTTCGAAATTGCATTATCCAATGTGGGTTGTTCCTTGGAAAGATTCATGTCTGCTTGTAGACGGGTTGGGATTTTTCTCTTATACTTTTCCTTATGCAAAACTTCCAAATCCAGAGATCCTTACAGAGGAAATAAGAAGAACTGTAAACAACAAGGAGCAGTTTCATAATACTCTGAGAGAACATGTCCAAACGTTTGAAAAGCCCGGGGAAACTCCGATTTCTCTGGAATCAATCTTCGCTGAAGAAAGCATTTTGTCCATTCTCAGTAAGCATCTTGAGCAAATATCTGCTTCAGAAGGAAGGCGAAGTGAGTATGTCGCACTCCTACCTCCTAAACTCAACAAAAAAGATGCCTTGGAAAAGGCAGGGAAGGCAGTGGATCTTTGGAAACAGACTCAATCTGATATTAAGGGTCTGCAGTATGTCATCAACGTATTAGATGAGGAAATGAGTTTTGAAGAGGAGATGATTCTTCAGGAGATTGAACACGTAGAGGCGCTTTATGAAGACAAGATTGCTCCCTTAAGACCTGTCGTTGAGAAAAAGATAGAGAAGTTGCTTTTGAAGAGAGACACAAGAATCGCCAAGATCGACAAGTCAGTAGTGAGGAAGCTTGCGTCTAGATTCAAAGAGAAAAGAAGGCATGAACGCGAATTAGAAAGTTTGGAACGTAACCTAATAGATTGTAATAAAAAGAGGAAGAGTGCCAAGAGCAGAGGTAACGATGTCAGTGCGTCAAAATGGGAACATAAGATGAAAGTATATCAAAGCAAGCTTTCGGAAACTAGGGACAATTTGCAGTCTGTGTCAGAAAGGATTGGACAGATTCGGAAACAGGGTGAACATGAGGTTTGGGAGGTAAAATCTTCCTGTCAGCTTCTGATTGAAGGTGAGAAAAGAAAAATACTAGACCTCAAAGCCTCTCAAGATCTGGAAATTAAGTCTAGGAAAAGGCAGATTGAAGAAATGAAAATAGTCACATCAGGTATAGTTAATCAAATCTCGCGTCTTATCGAATTGAAAAGATCCGAAGCATTTAAGATTAGAGAAGCCACGATTCCACATAGAAGTGAAGAAATCACGCTTCTATGCTTGCCTTTCTACTTAGTTAGATACGAAGCCAAAGAGAAAACTAGGTATCTTTTGCTTCCACCTGTATTGGCTATGGATTTTAAAGGAATTGTTAGAAAGCTTCAGAAAGCCATTCACAGATTCAGCCTACAATCTCGTATTAAGCTTCTTTTGCGTCCAAGGTCAACGGCACTGGAAAAAATGTTGGGAAAGGTCTTGCTGGAGAAAATTCGAAAGGACAGCACTCTTGAAGAGGCAGTTAATGAGCTTGGAGTCTCAAACAATGTTCTTCACAGCTCAGGTTTTAAGGAAATCTTAACCAAGGGAGTTGAAGAACTAGAGAGTGAAGGTTGGATACTTCAAGAGGAAAAGGAAGCCCTCTTGAAAACCTATTGATAGTGGACTTTCCTTTCGATGTTTACACGTTCTTTGGCTTTCTGTTCACGATAGATGAGATTCGCTCGTTGAAGAAGTTTTATACAGTCATAGTGTTTCGGCGGACATGCCTTTTTCCACGACTTCTGCGCGCCTAGCTCAGTTCATTAATATGGGCTTTTCTCATCTCAGTAATCTAAGAAGCGAACATTAAGAGGCATGACTGAGCAGATGCGAATCGAAAGAATTCCTTCGCAGATTTCTTCCTGAGAGAAAGGGAAATCTGAATATTGGTCCGCCAAATAAACACATATATGGGCGCGCATCGTTGAAATTGCATACTTATACCGCAATCCTAGAGAGGAAATCGTTATGAAAGGCATAGTCGTGCGTCCTTTGAGAGAAGATGAAAAGAGGCGATTTTTCGAATGGGCTGAAAGCCTTCCTAGTAGAGATTTTTGGGGGAAGAAGGGTTCTTACCTGAGAAGAGGTCTTGAAAGATTCGAGAGCTTTTTTGAGTATATCAAGCCTTTTGAGCCTAAGTGTTTCTTTGTTGCCGAGGAGGATGACAAGCTTCTTGGTTTCGTCGTTGCTCTCTACAATTCTGAGTGGGTTAGTAACTTGATTGAAAGATATGGATATGATATAGGTAGACGTGCACATATTCTGGGGATGGCATTCATTCAAAGAAGAAAGGATGTCCTAAATGCGTTAACAGTTGAATTGGTTGAGTACTTCTCTAAGAAAGAAATCGAGACTGTTGAATACCCGACCTTTGGAAATATCTGTCTAACGACCGCAACTGACGTCTTGACCCCAGAGAATGTGGACGCACTCTTATTGTTTAGGGAGGCAGGCTTCAAGATTAGCGAGTGCTATTATTCTATGAAATTAGAGTTGGACATATACAAATGTAGTGAAGAATATCCAATAGAGAGTGGATCATTTCGTTTTAAAGAGAGGAGCATAGAAATCGTTCTGGACGATGAAGTTTTGGGAAAAATTACATGGGATCCTGTGGAAAATAGGAAGACAAGTATAGATATTTGCGTTACACGGAGTTACAGGGGAAAAGGTCTTGGAACCAGACTTATGGCTAAAGCACTGCATCGGCTAAAAGCTGAGGGCATAAAAGTGATAGAAATCGGAGTGGATGGAAATAATCTTCCCGCCTTGAAAATATACAGAAAATTCGGCTTCGAAGTGTGCGTGACTCATTTTTATATCCTTAAGCCTTGTTGATATATTTGCATGCGCTGCACAACCTCAAACACTATTACAAACCACCGCACGCGCATTGTGTTAGGCAAACGCTAAGAAGCATAACTGAACAAGATAGGAATCGAGAAGAATCCTTTCGTGAGAGATTTAGGGAAAAATTTTATTGTGCCCAACTGATCACTGACAGTGAGAAAGCTATTTGAGAAGATGTCCTGAGGAGAAATCTGGATATGTTTAGAATGTCGGGTCTCTTCCCAAGATTTTGTCATAAATGTGTAGAGCTAATTCCACAACGGAAATGGGCAACATGACAACTGAAGACAAAATTGTGGAACGAAAACTTCTTTTGAAGCGTGCTTTTCCAATAAGTAGGCTATTTGAAATTGGCAAAGAACTGAACCTCACCTACTTTGACCGTTTCTCCAGCAAGTGGGATATTGATGAAGATGAGGCTGCATTGGAAATAGCGTCTAGCATTAGCGAAGAACAGCTTAAAGAGATCTTTGAACTTGAACCTCGCAAATGGATAGTTTTTAGAGGTCAATACTACACGTTTGAAGATGGTACTTTCCTTCTGGAAGGTTCTTGGAAGAATCTTCAAGCAAATATTCATCAAGCCAAGAAGAAATTTAGAAAAAACACTCTTGCGGTTCTGAAGGCTCTAGTAGAAGCTGGCAGAAGCTGCAACCTGAATGACATTAAGCGCAATCTGAAGCGAGGTGTTGACCCTCTTCCAATCTTAAGCGAACTGGAAGAATTGAAAATAATAACAACAGCCTACAAAGGCGACCAATATCAAGAATGGAAAATTCCGGAAGAAACCACTCCTTTAATATGGCAAATGCTGGGAGCACCATCCAAAGCAATTCCCTCATCTGTCGTCTCAGCGAAACCTGCCGTCAGGAAGGAAGAGGTGGACTACGTAGACCTGGAGCGTCAGCAAATCAGCCAAATGGATCGAGAACTCGACGAATATCTGAGTGATCTACTGAAGCACAGACTTGACGCCACAATTAAGTTTGGAAAAACGTTTTCAGTAAGCGTTTTGGCAGACTATCTCCAAGATCTTTTTGGACCAGTATTGTATTTCGACAGTTTACTCAGTATAACGCAACAATATGGACTGGCTGATGTGGAGATAGTTTCGCAACAAGGAAAAACAGGCATGCGAACAGGCTGGAATCTCTCCTTGTTCGGTGAACCAGGCACAGGAAAGAGCTTTTCAACTCGCGACATGATTCTTGGAAAGCCTGACGCAAAGATTTATCCACATGGAATTCCTGGGCGCAATCGTTACGCTGGTGGCATAACTCCGGCTCGTTTCATAAGAATTGGTCAAGCCTATTTTGATCGAACATTCAATATCGTTGTTCCAGAATTCAACGACTGGTTTCGATACAAAGGCATGGTAGAACCCTTGAAATTGGCAATGGAAAGGGGCACAATCAGGTACGAACTGCATCGAGAAGTGATCGGTCCATACATGTTTAACTCCTTCTTTAGCGTAAACTACAATGTGACAACCTTCGGTAGAGGATACGAAGTAACAGTACAAGACCCTAACTTCAATGCCATAGAAGACCGCATGCTTTGTCGTTTACATCGATTGACAAAAGAGAGATTTGTTGAGATCGCCAAGAGTCAGATGCGACTTGCCTTGGGCGAGATTGACACCAAAAAGGGGGCTCAAAAAGTTAGAGACCATCTAACGCTTGTCTATGCTATAGAGACTAGTCATCCGTTAGTGAAGGGGCGTTTTCCTTGTAGGCCAGTAATGATTACGCCTCAAGCCTACGATTTGATTAAGAAGGCTAGAGAGCACATTTTGGAGCATATTCCACGTGAATTTGTTAGTTTCTCTGCGCGGCTTGAGAAGAGAGCTATGCGATTTGCCTGTGCGGCTTCGCTTCTCAGCTATTTCCATTCAGATCTTGACTATGTGCCGGTCAGCGAAGACGCGCTTAGATGTGCGACTCAATTGTACGTGGAAGAGGCTTCGGTAAGATCAAGGGAAGAGTTTAAGCCCGAAGAGGTCTTGGAAAAGCTGTTCTAGGCTTTTCGTTTTACCAGTTTGTGCCTGCGCTTAGTTTCTGATTCAACATGGATGAAGTTGAAATTCAAGCCACAAATAGGACATGTCCAAACATGACCCGTGTCTATCTGCTTGACCGCCTCTCTGTTTAGCATTTTTAGCTGCTTCTGCTCCTCAAATCTTTTCAGACCCTCTTCAGGTGTCATCGAAGACAAAGCCCATCCACGTTCAAGCAAGAAGAGAGTAATCATAGCCTTTTCGTCATCACCCTTTGTCAACGTGACAATACGCTTTCCTGGCGCTGTTCTGCCCGTGGCTTCTTCATAGCTCTGTATTTGGAAGTTCTCTCGAATGACCGCTGGAACATCTTCTATCTGGTTTACAACTTTTCGGCGAACCTTATCGTTTTCGTCTGCATGAGCAAGTGATATGATGTCATAATATAGGTTTTCATCTTGACTTTCCTGAAAAACCATGGTGTTGCCTTCAAGTTGAGCGAAGCGGACTCCCGGTGGGCACTTGATTGCCTTTACAAGAACCTTGCCTAATTCTCCGTCAATGCATAGTTTGAAGAGCCATTCTCCCGTGAGGAAGTCTTTGACTCGGTAAAAGTGTACTTCTCCTTTCCGCATTTGTCGTAGGCTGAGGTCATACCAAGAGTCTTCAGGTCTTCTCTCGACTTTCACAATTCTGATCTCTTTAAGAGACTGCAAATTAATGCCAACCTTACACAAGTGTTAGAGTTTAACGCCTAGATGTCTTAAAGAGTTGATGGTCTCTTCTTCTTCCTTGGCTTGAAAAGCATGAATGTGTGTCCTCGAACTTCGACTAAGGTTGAGTCTGTCTGCGTTGAGGCTTTTTTGGCTATGTCTTTGGCTGTTTCTTCTTTTAGAGCTGTTTTGAGAATTTTGACTTTTATCATTTCTCGGTTCTTCAGTTGACTGCTGATTTCGCTTATTATCTGAGCTGTTGCTCCTCCTTTTCCAATCCAAACGGCGGGTTTTTCTGTGCAGAGTTCGTTTCTTATTCGCCGTTTCATTTGCCTAGTTAGCGTTTTCTTTCCCCCTTCTTCCTTAGAGGCATGCGCATGTGTTTTCCGCAGCTAAGGCACGTGACAACCAAGTGTGGTTCTCTCCGCTGTTGAATACGGACACGACAGTTTACGCCTGGGTAAATAAAGCTTTTACAGTGCTTACAGATTAGTCGACGATACTCAGCTGGCAAATGCAGCCTAGTTCGCATGGCTACTCTTCTGGCGATTTCAACGTAACGTTGCGCCAATCCCGTATCTTCGTGTATTGCTTCTTTTGCTAGGCGGAATAGAATTCGAATGCGTTCCATTGCTACGCGCTTAGTCTTATTCATTCTGTTTAGAGCGCTCCAAAGTTTAGTTGGGCTGAACTTGAACATATAAACATTGGCAATGCTCGTTGTGCACTTCTCAGAATATGAGAAACTAAAAGGACCTGGTATATTTTGACCTTTAGAGCAGAGCTAGGGTGCTTTTTGGAATTTTATGGCTTGTCCTGACAATTTGAGTTCATAGGTTTGGTTCACGTCGAAGTCTATGCCAAGCATCTCGTACTCCTGTTCTGTTAGGAATAGGATGACTTTCGGAAAAGCAAGCTGCGCTTGGGTTCTAGCCATGGGAAGCTGTTGTTGAAGCGTTTGAACAACGTCACGAACTATCTTGGCCTCTTCTGTTTTAGGCTGTAGGGCAAACCTTGGAATGACACGTTCCTCAACTAGTTCTATGCGCTTTCCAAGATTTCCCTCTGGGTCTCTAATTGATTCTATACGTTGAACTTTAACCCGTATCAACGGTATTCACCACAACACTACAAGACTCTCTGTAGAAGGCTTTATACATTTTCCTACGGGACAAGGTCCAAGATGGAAAACAGTCTTGAGCCAGAGTGCTATGGTTAAGTGCACAATGTTTCTTCGTCTGTCGTCACTATTTTTCCATTGGTCTCACAAAAATCTAAGACTATCTGGCGCAGCTCCTTCAGAGTTTTCACCTTCTTTGCTCTTCTTTTCCAATCTGGGTTTTCAAGAAGCTGTATCACAATGTCTAGGCTCACGACGACTGTGTTGCTAGGCAAAGAAGCCTTTCTCCTTTCTCTTCAATTTACTTAAGAGAAGAGCAGTAATAAAGTGGTTATTCCGAAGTTCGACATGTCTGTGATATTTGAGTGACCCATAAACCTCAAAACATACTTGAACACATGCCATGACCGTGCAAGATTTAAAGCAGAGCACCTAATCAGATTAACGGGAAAATCCAACTAGCATGTGCGGTGAGATGTTTTTGCCAAAACTTCTCCTTGATGAAATGTACGCTGGTCTGAAAGAATACTTTGAGTTTCTAGGATGGAATGTGCTAACAGCTCAAGAAGCAGGACTACAAGGTGCGAAAGACAGAGAAATCATAGAATATGCAAAGACGCACAACCTGTTACTCGTGACTCAAGATCAGAAACCAGCAAATCTGGCTGAACTCGCAGGAGTCAAATACGTACTGATCTCCAACGCGATGATTGCCAGAATAACCGATGCAAAAATAAGAGAAAAATATCCAAAAGCAGAGCCAGAGAACTCTTAAATGAGGTGTGAGTGAGATCAAAAGAGGCAAAATTAGCCACATGGGATACGTAAACAGGATCAGAGACAACCTTCTCGACGTGAAAGGAAAAAAACTGCTACCGCTATACGAGAGCCTAAAATCTGCCAACTGCGTAGTCTGCAGCGGATCAGGTAGGTCCCTATACTCATTGAATGCTGCGATGAGCCAAATAGCGATGAGTCAGACAGGCTGGAGAAACAAGGCTGTTTTGACCGCGGACGACCCTGGCTTTCCTGGAAAGAACATGTACGATGCTGCAGCTGAACTCGAAAGACGATACAAAAGAACCTTACTCTTGATTAACTCAGGTAGCGGTCTCTCTGACGATCCTCTAGTGATGGCGCAAGATCTAGCAAAATACATAGAAGACAAAAAAACGTCAAAGTTCTCAATGGGACTCATAACCTCCAATGCGAACTCTTCACTGGCTAAACTTGTTCGCGAACATGGATATGTCGTAGAACTGAGAGGGCGAGGAAGATCTAAACCCTCCTTTGAATACAGCGAAATAGGCATCATGGGTGACATGTTTGAACTCGGGAGTTTGCTCCTTTTATGCATGATGACTGAATCGATTTTCAGGAACCTGCAAGTAGATGGAGTGTCTCAACTTTGTGAAGAAGAATTCGCCAAGCTTGGGCCCATGATCGACTCGAATGTGGAGTCAGAAACCTACACACATCTTGTCGATGCGATGGAAAGACGAACAAACGTCTTCATGGGCGGGAAAGGCACAGCAAACGAAATCGTCAAAATGACTGCGATAAGACTTTTTCACATCAAGGGTTTTATGGGAGACAACGTCTACACAGCCAGAGGCGTCAACACTCCACATCCAAGAGCCGGAGATCTCGAGATCTTAGTCTCTTTCTCGGGAGAAACTAGGCCCGTTATCAACTGGTGTAATGTTTTCAAGAAACTGAACGGAGTAGTTTTGTCAATCACAGGAACAGAAAAGTCAACTTTAGCCAGAAAGTCAGATTTTCACATCACCCTAGGAGAGACGGTGAAGCTGGGCCAGCCTAGAAGGTTTTATATGAGAGCAGCATACGTTTTGAGTCCTCTGCCAGTCAAACTTGCTGAAAGACTGAGTGAGAGAGGACTGAAGCTGCCGGAATTCATAATCAACTGGTATCATTCTGTTACACAGTAGATAAATGGCTTTTGATCAAGCATATCTTCGCGCTTTCTCTGAAGAGTGTGAGTCACAAATCAATGTACTTGTTGTAATGCATGTATCGGGTTGGTTTCAACGACTTCTAATCTGCCGTTTCTTCCAATTCTTAATTGTTTTTCACCCCGAAACATGATGACGTTGGCATTTTTGATTTGAACTATGTCATCGATGGAAATTGTGTTGATTCGTCCGTTCCATAGAGGCAAATCTATTTTGCCGGTTTCGTCGGCAAGTGTTGCGTTGGCAAAAGCGACATAATCAAAAAACCTAGTCTGGACCAGTTTTGGTTTTGAGATTTCGATAACTCGCGCTCTTAAATTGATTTTTTTCATTCCAGCCTTCAAATCTGCAATCTGCATATGATGGTTTTCGTGTAATTTCCTTTCTTTCATTTTGGACGCGTGTTTAACGCGTTCACGTACGTAGTCAAACCCCTTGAGCGGATTTGTTTCTTTGAGGACGCGTTCTTGTATTGGAAATTGAGCGATTACGGCACGCCCTTTAGTTATGAGGAAGATGGCACAATCTCTCTTTTTTTCGCGACATTGAATGTTTAACCCTTTGCACGTGGCCTTTCCATTTTCCCATGCTTTTACAATTGCTGCGAAAAATTCGCGTGTGCTGATTCCATGTTTCGTAGCTAGTTCTACAAGGTATTCAAGAATTCTAATGTTAAAACGTGGATGATGGCTACCTCTTGGGCGTCCTCTTCCACCCCAAGTCATCTTTCTCATTCAGGCTCACCTTGGCATTGTGAGGTAACCTTTCTTTCTCAACCATTCAGCCTC
>JASFPO010000031.1:0-18187 GCA_050115935.1 Candidatus Bathyarchaeota archaeon
TACTTGAACTTCTCTACATGCATGGACGCAGAAAGCAAATCACCTATGCATCCCCATTTGTCAAATTCTTCATGGAAAAAATTGATGGTTTAATCAGCATCCAAGCTCAAACCAACTTGAAGAGACTTTCAGGTGTGCCCCCAACGAAGATCAAGCAAAGGGCAGTTTCGCAGAGAGAGATAATAGAAATCTACCGTAAACACTTCAAACCTGGAGGACTAGCGATAATTCCCTACCCAACAGAAGCCTTCGCCCAAGAAGCAGAGATGTCCATCTTCGAATATCAAGACTTCGTAACCAAAGCATGCTTCTTAGACAAGAAGGATCCAGTTGAAGAATGGAGAAAACTATCGAAGAGACAGAAGCGCATCACACAAAAACTCAACAAAGTCAACCAGATGCGATTCGTAAGCGAAGATACGGACCTCAAACTCAAAGTCAAAGGCCGAAGATGGATAAACTGCGACGGACACATCAACATGCCAGATGGTGAGGTCTTCACGGGCCCTGTTGAAAACTCAGCTCAAGGACAAATAAGATTCAATTACCCTGGAATCTACAAAGGAAGAGAAATTGAGGACATCACGCTGATCTTCAGAAATGGCAAAGTCATGCAGGCAAAAGCCGAAAAAGGTGAAGAACTCTTGAAAGAACTCCTAAAGGCAGACGTTGGAGCAAAAAGAATAGGCGAAATCGCTATAGGGACAAACAAAGGCATCACACGTTTTACGAAGAACATGCTCTTCGACGAAAAAATGGGTCACTGCATACACTTGGCACTTGGAAGATCAATCCAAATTTCAGGCGGAAAAAACCAGTCTAGCATCCACTGGGATCTCTTGAATGACATGGAGCATGGAGAGATCTACGCAGATGGAGAGCTCATCTATGAAAACGGCAGGTTTTTGATCTGGAAATCTAGCTAAGATCGCTCTTGTTGAAAACTAGTTGTTAATGTTTATATATCGACTCGTAGTTGTCATTTTAGGCGCTACAGAAATGAAGATAGAGAAAGAAATCAGAACCTACTGCAAAACCTGCAAAAAGCATACAGTCCACAAGGTAAGCGTACTCAGCGTAGGCCACAGGAGAGGTAAGCTATCACAAGGCGAAAGACGGAAGTCTCGCAGAGACCGAGGAATTGGAGGACATGGCCAATTCTCTAAGGTACCCGTGAGCCGGATGGCAAGGAGATCTAAAACATCAAGAAAAATCCCAATAAAGCTGACGTGCTCAGAATGTGGAAAAGCAAGTCAGCGATCTATAGGGCGCATGGCAAAAGTGGAGATTAAAAGATAGGCTTTGGCAGCAAGCGCGCGTGCTCTCTATAGAACATTCTTGCATCAATCTATTATTCCTATGCTTCCGAGTTGTTTTTCTGAGGTGTGGGAAATGATCAATCCTTGGGACCTTCCTCTCTCACTTGCTTTTTCACCACACCTAAGAGAGAAAGTGAACCCTTCACAACCTCCGTGCGCGCGCAAATCTGGCGTTAGGCAAAGTCTTTCAGGAGAGGTGCCAGATCAGCAGGCGATAATTACCTTGTTCTTGCTCGATGAAAGCTTCCCGATGAAAAGCCAGTAGGGTTAAGTAATCTGATAGACGCCGAGAAACGCCAGCACAACGCGCGCTACCTTCTTCTTTCTCGTTTCCTAGGTGCGTGTGCCAAAGGCGTTGTTATCAACTATTGTGGACAAAGTGACTTTGCCATGTGTGCGCTTACTTTGAATGAATACGTGAAAAAAGAGAGAGGAGTTGTTATTTCTTTATAATGACCGATTTCCCGTTACCCGCGCAAATTACTCCGCCTTGGCTTTTTAGAACGACTTTGTCTTTGTTTAACACGAAGACTACGTCTGTTGCCTTGTAGACCAGTTTCGAACCTTTAGCGATTAGAATGTCTAGCTCACCTTCTCTATTAGGAAAAGCAAAGATTAGGCCATGGTCTTCGCCAAAGCCTTTATGACTGTGTACTTTTCCTCTGAAAAACTGGTCACGCAGATCTTCTGCATTACCCACAAATCCCTGTTGGTTTTCGTAGCCCATTTTTGCAAAGTCTTCTTCGCTTGCATCAGTAAGGTGTCTGTCTATCTCCGTTGTGTCCCCCAACATTAAGAAGGGTTTGTGTAGTTCCTTTTCAACCGACTTTCCAACAGCGCCTTCATCAGTTTCAGCTATGGCATCTATGAGTAGTTTACCTTGTCCATGAAGTATGCAGCCTTTCTGCTGATCATCTAGTTTCAACGGAACAGATAATGTGTTCTCACTGATTTCTATAATGCCTCTTTCTGTTTGCCACAGTGTCGTGGCTTCAATGGTCTTTGAAATCGTATCTCCTATTTCAAGCTCTTTCCATCTCATTCTCGGCTCCTCCTCTCTAGGAGTGCAGTAGCTCGTCTTGCCATTTTGTAGGCGGTCCTACCTGGCATTGTAATGAGGTAGCGTCCTCTGACTTTTTCTTGAACCACTAGCCCGGATTCTTCAAGCACTTTTAGATGGCTTGAAAGTGTGCTCGTTGTTATCTCTGAAAGCTTCTCTTGTAATTCATTGATGTATTTTCCTCCGCTCATGAGTTCCTGTAATATTTTCAATCTGTGCTCGTGGCCTAGGGCGCTCATGACTTCAGCGACCTTTGGAAGGTTGACTTCTATCTCCTCTTCTCTTCTGTGTGGGCATCTTTTTCCGAAGATTCTGACACCTCGTGGACCTATGAAAACGGATTTTTCTAGTTCGCCATGTATGCCCTCAGCGACTTCTTCCATGGCATCTTCGATGTAGTCATGTGCGCGATTGCCGATGTCGATATGTATTCCCCGCTTTGGTTCTCGTTCTCTTGTTGTCACATCCTTGAGTTGTTCTCTGAGATTTGCCATTTCTTTCTTCAGCTTTTCCATCTCCTCTTTGAGGTCTTCAGACAATTCGATATTCACCATCCTTAATTTCATGTTTTTCTATTTTGGTTTGATAAACATCTAATTCAAAACGATGTATATAAACATTACCCGTGTGTGGTGTATTCTTCGAGAGAATTTGTCTGCATACTTCCGCAAACTTTAGAATGTAGTTAATCTTAGAATGGTCTTGGCTGGCTCGTTTGAAAAGGCTAGAAGACTCTGTGCCAATACGACGTTCACAAAAGGTTTCTATAGCCATTCCGGCATCCTTTGTCTTTGATATTCCGCACTTGCGAGAGAGAACCTTCAGAATCGGACTGGTTGGACGTGCAGCCGCAATATTCCGAATAAATGAGATTATTATTTACCCAGACATGCCAAACGTTGATCAAGGTCGAGACATCAATCTTCTCGTTTTGATTCTCTCATACATGGAAACTCCTCAATATCTTCGAAAGAAGCTTTTCAGAATTAGACCAGAACTCCGCTACGCTGGTGTTCTACCCCCCTTGCGTACGCCGCATCACCCGTTGATAGACCGCTTGGAAAGATTGAAAGTCGGAGAATGCCGAGAAGGAGTTGTTACTTCCACAACTGAAGAAGGATCGTTAATAGACATCGGTGTAGAGCAGCCAGCGCTCTTACCATGGAAGAAGCTGTCAAAAAATGCGCGAGTCACCGTGAAGATAACTAACCTAAGAAAGCAGTTTCTGGCAACCTTGGCAAGCCGTGAAGAAATTGGAACATATTGGGGTTATCGTGTGACTGCTTCCAAAGTTTCATTGGCAGAATTCATCAAAAAGGGGAGATTTGACCTAGTAATTGCAACTTCTCGAAAGGGGAAACCAATCACTAAAGTCATAGATAAGCTAAGAGAAAAATGGAAAGCTTCCAAAGAAGTTCTGGTAGCTTTTGGGGCACCTACACAAGGGTTACATGAAATCTTGACCTCTGAACGACTAGAACTCGAAGAGATCGCCCATGTCGTCTTGAATACTATTCCATTTCAAGGAACAAAGACCATTCGTACCGAAGAGGCCCTGTATACCAGTTTGGCCATATTAAACACACTTGATTGACAAACCAACTCAGCCATAGAATTCGTAACCTTTATAACTTGACATTCTTATCTCAAAAAGGACGAGATGAAAACCTGTGGGTCACAGAAAAAGGCACGCCCCAAAACGTGGTTCCCTCGCCTTCTTACCTAAGGGACGTGCTGCACGTCAGGTTGGCAGAATCCGCTTTTGGCCTGAAACTGATGCTGAAGCCCCAACTATGCTCGGTTTTGCAGGTTATAAGGCTGGATTGACCCATGTTTTCAGGGTTAACGACAAATCTGGCTCGTCAGATTTTGGCAAAGAAGTAGCCTGCGCTGCCACGGTTATAGATGTTCCACCTATCACAGTTTGTGCAATTCGTGCTTACACAAGAAATCCTTACGGTTTACAAAGTTTCACGGAAGCTTGGATGAAGGAAAAGTCGAAAGACATTGAACGCGTATTGACGCCGCCTAAGAACCGCAATCCAGAACAGGCCTTCAAGAAGATAGAAGAAAACTTGGATAAAATTGTTGAGTTTCGCCTATTAGTTGCCACTCAACCCAGGCTAGCAAGCGTTCCAAAGAAAAGGCCCGACATAATGGAAATCAAAGTAGATGGCAGCACGATTAAAGAGCAGTTTGAATACGCCAAAAACCTTCTGGGAAAAACCGTTTCGGCTACCGACATCTTCAAGGAAGGTCAATACGTCGACGTCATTTCCATAACAAAAGGCAAGGGCTTCCAAGGACCAGTTAAACGTTGGGGCGTCAGAATTCTACAGCATAAATCTCGTAAAACAAAACGAGGCATAGCAACCCTTGGACCTTGGCACCCAGCAAGAGTCCAATATAGCATTCCAAGAGCAGGTCAAATGGGCTATCATCAACGCACCGAATATAACAAGCGCATCCTGAAGATTGGACCAGACGGAAGCAAGGTCACGCCAAAAGGAGGATTTCTGCGTTACGGACAAATCAGCGGAACCTACATCCTCATAGACGGTAGCGTGCCAGGCCCCGCAAAGCGCCTAATAAGACTGCGCTATCCAGCACGTCCGAAGAGAGTTCCAGAAGAACCTCCAAAAATAGTTTCCATATCGCTTGAGTCACCCCAAAGATAAATGAGGATCTGAATAATGGGCAAGAGAGCAGCCAAAATCTTCAATCTAGAAGGTAAGTCAAAAGACAAAATCAGCCTTCCAGCCGTTTTCAAAACTCCGATCCGGCCAGATGTCATAAAACGGGCTGTAGTCGCCCTTCAATCTCATCGTTTTCAACCTCAGGGTCGAAACCCCCTTGCTGGAAAAAGAAGAAGTGTTGAGTCTCTAGGAGCTGGACATGGAATGGCTCGAGTTCCACGAATAAAAGGGATGGGACGAAGAGCCGGCTATGTTCCTGGCACAGTTGGCGGTCGAGAAGCTCATCCTCCAAAGGCCGAGAAAAAGATTGTGAAGAGAATCCCAAAGAAAGAAATGAAGCTGGCTCTACGTTCAGCCGTTGCCGCAACCGCCTCGAAAGAAATCGTGGCTTCTCGCGGACATATAACAGACTACGTTCCCGACTTCCCGCTTGTGGTCATGGATGACATTCAGAAATTGGAGAAAACAAGTGAAATGAAAGAAACTCTTATCAAGTTAGGTGTTTGGCCGGACATTTACCGAGTTGAAGAAAGCCAGAAAATTAGAGCTGGAAAAGGCAAAATGAGAGGGCGGAAAAGGAAGCATGCGGTTGGGCCATTACTTGTAGTTGCCGAAAACACCAGTGTATTGAAGGCAGCTCGAAACATTCTAGGCATGGACACTGTCAAGATCAGCAACCTGAATGTCGAACTTTTGGCGCCTGGAACCCATCCCGGTAGACTCACTCTATGGTCAAAGTCTGCATTTGAAAAACTGGAAGAGTTGTTTGGAGACTGAAATCCTTGGACCCACAAGATGTCGTGATGTATCCGCTTATGACAGAAGTGGCTAGCCGCATACTTGAGGCAGAGAACAAGCTGGTTTTCGTGGTTAACATCAAGGCTTCAAAATATGACATCAGACAAGCAGTAGAAGAACTTTACGAAGTGAGCGTCGAAAAGGTGAACGTTTCAATTACGCCTAAAGGTTTGAAAAAAGCATTTGTGAAACTTCACCCAGACTACAAGGCTGTCGATGTCGCCATCAAACTTGGCATTCTGTAATTTGCTGTGAACTATCATTAGACTTTTAAGCACAAAGAGGTATTATTCTATTTCCAAAAATTTGGAAATGGTTGAACCAACGAGGAATATACATGGAAAAAATAAGAGTTGTTCTTTACGGGGTCGGCGCCATTGGCAGTCGCATTGCCAAGTTTCTCCTTGAAAAGGAAGGAGTGGAAATCGTAGGGGCTATAGACATCGCCCACGACAAAGTTGGCAAAGATCTAGGTCAGGTTTTAGGCATCGGCAGACGGCTAGGCGTAGCTGTTTCAGACGACCCGAAAACTGTCTTTCGTAAGGCTTGCGCGAACATCGTGATTCACACAACGGGGTCTTACCTTAACGATGTCTATTCCCAAATAGCCCCGTTGGCGAAGTATGGGGTGAACGTCATTTCTACATGCGAAGAGCTGTCTTACCCCTACGTTTCAGAACCTGAACTTGCAAAGAAGCTGGACACACTTGGCATGAAGTATGGTGTAACCTTTCTTGGAACGGGCATAAATCCAGGTTTCCTGATGGACACACTGGCTATCGCACTTACAGGGGTTTGTCAGAAAGTCCACCAGATAACAGTTGAAAGAGTCATGAACGCTGCTTCACGGAGAGTCCCATTTCAAAAGAAGATAGGAGCAGGACTCACAGTAGAGGAGTTCAAGAAAAAGATAGAAGAAAAAGCCATCACAGGCCATGTTGGTCTTGAACAATCAGTAGGCATGATTGCTGACGCTTTGAGGTGGCAGCTTGATGAGGTTAGGGTTGACCCAGTTAAGCCTGTGACAGCCCAAAAAAATGTGGCAAGCGAAGCAATCAGAGTGAAACATGGTCAAGTAGCAGGCTTGAGGCAGGGTGCCCATGGGTTTCTTGGCAAGGATGAAAAGATTACACTTGATTTTCAGGCTTACATAGGTGCAAAGGAAGAGTATGATGCTATAACCATTGACGGAGTGCCACCTATCCATCAGAAGATAAGCCCATGTGTACATGGAGATCTGGCAACTATAGCTACTGTTGTCAATTCAATTCCCAAAGTGATCAATGCTCAACCTGGTTTAATCACAATGAAAGATCTGCCAATACCTTCAGCGGCAATAGAAGACTTGAGGAAATATCTGTAGCACATCGAACTGATCAATCTATTTTGGGCGTTCGAAGTTGATCACCTGCAATGTTGGCGAATTGGCCTTTGTGAAGAGATCATCCTAAGTGTTAGTTTTCTGTGGTTCTGTCTGATTGCTTGGTGGATTTCTAATCAATTTCCATGATTGTAGAATCTATTACAATCCCATAATCCTTCTTGGCTGCCTTCGGTGAAACGACTTCATTAGCCACATCCCGGAGTACAAGCTCGGAATATCGTTCCAATGGTTTTCGATATCCTCCACCGCCGGGGGTTCGAACAAGCAAAATGTCGCCTTTCTCCATTCGAATTGTGCATTTTGACTTCAGCTTTATCCGTTTGCCGTTTGGCTTTATAATGTAGTATTCTCCTTTGGCTCCAGGCTTGCCGCCATATAATCCCCATGGGGACATTTTCGTTCGTTCAGCGAGCACCGATAGAGTGGCTGAAGGAGCCAATAGCATCCAACTTCTTTCTAAGCCTACGCCACCCCTCCATTTTCCAGGGCCTCCACTGTCCTTGCGCAATTCGTACTTTAGAAAACGTACCGGATAGATGGTTTCTATGGATTCAATAGGTGTGTTCATTGTGTTTGTCATGTGGGAATGTGTTGCGTTCATTCCATCAATTCCATTTCTGCCTCCATGACCTCCAGCTATTGTCTCGTAAAAGGTCCAAGCTTTGCCACTTTTTGGATTTGCTCCGCCTACTGCAATGTTATTCATCGTTCCCTGACATGCAGCGCAAACCTTCTCTGGAATGATTTGAGCAAACGCTTTTAACAATACGTCGATATTTCGTTGAGAGGTTTCAACGTTGCCTCCAGCCACTGGTCTTGGCGGAGTAGGATTCATTAGCGAACCTTCAGGCACGTAAACCTCTACTACTCTGTAACATCCATCATTCATCGGTATATTTGGATCAGTTAAGCATCTTAAAACGTAATGAACTCCGGATAGGGTTACACCTAAGACCGCGTTGACAGGGCCATTGACTTGTTTGTCTGTTCCTGTATAGTCAACGAATAGCTTGTTTTTCTTGACGTTTATTGTGGCTTTTATTTTTAGTCTTCTGTTGCTTGTCCCTGTGTTTTCAAGGTAGTCCTCGGCGGAATAGCTTCCCTTTGTCATTCTGCCTATTTCGATTCGCATTCGCCTTTCCGAATAACTCATAATCTCTCTCATAGCTCTATGCAGAGTTTCTGTGCCATATCTGTCTACGAGTTCAAGAATACGTCGTTTGCCAAGGAGATTTGCAGCCATTTGTGCCCTCAAATCACCCATTCTGATTTCAGGTGTTCTGATGTTGCTCAGCACAATATTTGCGATCTCATTGTCAATGGCGCTCCGCTTGACAAATTTGACTGGGGGAATGATTATGCCCTCTTGGTAAATCTCAGTGGCATCTCCCGCCATGCTTCCAGGGGCCTTTCCTCCAACATCAGAGTGATGAGCCTTATTCGTTGTATATGCAATGACTTTTTCTTCGTGGAAGACTGGGCAGATGAGCGTTATGTCTGGCAGGTGGGTTCCACTGATGTATGGATCATTGAATAGTATCATGTCGCCGTCTTCGAGTTCTCCCTTAAACCTCTCTAAGCCATTCTGAACCGCTAATTGCATCGAACCTAGATGCACCGGGATATGTTCAGCTTGTGCAGCCAATCGTCTCTTATCATCGAAGATTGTACATGAGAAGTCCATTCGCTCCTTAATGTTGGGGGAGTATGCCGAGTTTCGTAGGACTATTCCCATTTCCTCTGCTGCATAGATCAATGCTCCTTTTATAATCTCAATCGTTATTGGGTCTAGAGACAACTTAATTCCATCCGTTTCCTGTCGAAAGCACGAGGTTTCCGAACTTGTCAACGGCAGCTATCCAATCTGGATGAACAACCGTTGTAGCATCATATTGCTCAACAACCGCGGGACCGCCAATGATGTTTCCTGCCTTCAGCTTTTCCCTTCTATAGATAGGAGTCTTAATATGTTCGCACTGCTGTTCAAAAAAGACTTCTCGCTTCCCAATAACAGCCTCTTTCAATGGTTGCTCTTGATGTAGAGATCTTTCTTTAAGCCTTGGCTTTTCAACTAGCCCTGTTGCTATGAGCCTAACATTCACTAATTCCACTGGTTCATCTCTTACTGAATAGCCATAAGTTGCTACGTGCTTTTTGTGGAAGCTCTCAACAGCTCTGTTTAGAACATCTTCGGTGAATTGTGTCGATGTTGGAATTGTCAATTCATAGCTTTGACCAAAATATCTCAGATCCATTTGGCGGATGAACTGCATGTTGGCTTTCAGAACATGCTGCTTTTCAAGTAATTTGGTTCCCTTGATCTCCAGTTCTTGAAAAGATGTTTCAACACTTCTTGCTTCAATCTCATCTATTTGCTTCATGAGTGCCCTCACAAAATTGTTCTTAAAATCCGCTGAAAGCAGTCCATAAGCCGAGAACATGCCAGGATTATTGGGAATAATTATTTCTGTGAGATTTAGCTCATCGGCTAGCGCACAACCATGCATTGGTCCTGCACCGCCAAAACACATTAGAGCGAAGTCTCGTGGGTCGTGACCACGTTCAACCGATACGATTCTCAAAATTTTCGCCATTGTTGAATTCGTGACTTTGATGATCCCTGCAGCCGCTTCAATGAGTTCCATTCGGACCTTCTTACAAACGTTCTCCAAAATCGCCTTTTCAGAAAGCTTAGAATGGATTCTCATTTTACCTCCAAGCATATATTTTGGGTTAAGTCTCCCGAGCACTACATGTGCATCTGTTACGGTGGGCTGTCTTCCCCCTTTGCCGTAACATGCAGGACCTGGTTCCGCTCCCGCGCTGATGGGGCCAACCTGCAGTGCTCTGCCTTCATCTATCCAAGCGATTGTTCCTCCTCCAGCGCTGCATTCCGCCAAATCTATGAACGGGAATCTAACTGGATATCCGCTTCCTTTGACTATTCTTCCGCTGTGAATCTTTCCGGCAACCTCATATTCGCTCACAATTTCAGGTGTTGCTTTTCTTGTGGCTCCTGCTTTGGCTGTTGTTCCACCCATATCAAAACTCAGGATGTTCTCGATTCCAAGCAGTTTTCCGTAGAAAGCTGACGAAATGACTCCTGCTGCTGGACCAGATTCAATCATACTTATGGGTTTCTTTGCAGCAACGTTTTTTGTGGCTATTCCTCCATCTGACTGCATCATGAATAAGGGAGCCTTCAACCTCAAGTTTCCTATTTCTCTTTGCAGGTCATCAAGGTAGCTAGATATCAGTGGCATCAGAACGGCGTTTACAACGGCTGTACTTGTCCGCTCGTACTCTCTGTATTCTGGCGCAATTTCAGAGGAAAGCGAAACATGTATTCTTGGTTGCACCTTTCTCAACATTTTTCCGATTTCACGTTCGTGCATTGTGTTCATGTAAGAGAAGAGCAAAGCAACCGCAACAGATTCGATGTTCTCCCTTTCCAGTTGTCGCACTAAATCTTCAGCCTCTTTCTTGTTGAGAGGTGTAAGAATTCTGCCTGTGGCTTCTGTGCGTTCCTTAACTTCAAAGCGAAGTCTTCGTGGAACGAGTGCGCGCGGCTTTTGCACGAAGAGATTATACAGTTGGTGGCGGTGTTGTCTTCCAATTTCGATTACGTCGCGAAAACCCTTTGTTGTTATGAGTGCAACCTTGGGTAGTTCCAGATTGAGTTGACCCAGCAGAGCATTTGTGGCTATTGTTGTAGCATGAATGACAACTGATACTTCAGCATTGGTGACTTTCCCGAGAAACTCTCTAAATGCTTGGAGTACAGCCTTTGCTGGTTCCTTTGGAGTTGAGGGCATCTTTATGTTTAGTATTTCGCCATCTTCCTCTTTCAGGGCAACCAGATCGGTGAATGTTCCACCAATATCTACGCTTACTCGATATCTTGGCAACTGCCAGCAAACCACACTGAGTCTTCACACATCTACGTATTTACGTATATCTTCTAAAATGCAAGCTAAAGATCATCCTCCCTTTGTTGACGAGTAAGGCTCACAAGACACCTGAGATTAAAAAAAGGGGGAAATACCTTTAATAGAAACCCACTAGATTCCTTGGTTTCTTGTTCTTTCTCTATCTTGATTCCTATATCGCTCTAGATTCATTGTGCAGTTGCAGATTCTGCTTGCAGCACATTCATTGGTTCTCTGTCTGTGTTGATACTGCGCGCATGTACCGTTGCTAACGCAGTCGCGTCTTTGTGTTCTCGGTCTGTCTCGATCTTGTGCTTGAAGTAGATCGCCATTGTTGGTTTCGTTGATGTAGGCTTGTATGGGTGCAGTGAGGAAAGCGGTAGATACGATTCCTAGAATTATGGCTGTTCCTACGATCATTTTCATTTTGCGATTCATCTTTTTTCACCTCGTTCTTTTGTTCAGAAGAACTCTTTGCTTTGGGGTGGTTTAGATGTTCAGTGTAACGAAACGTTTCAGATTCTGAAACATCTTATAAGTGGTTTTTGTCTTTAGATTCAGTGAGTTAAACATGCGTTCCAGTACGTTGATCTTCATTCTGTCGATTGCGTTTGCCTTTAGTGTTCTCGGCTTATTCTTCTTTGGATTTAGTGGCAGTTTCAATGGAAGAGGTCGTGGGATGAGTGTGGAGATTCCACGGTCTTTCTGGCTTGTTTTGTTTGGTGTGCCTCTTGTTGTCGCGGTGACCGCGTTAGGGTATGTTTTGCTTTTTCCAGAGCTTGGTGAAGAAAGGTTAAAGGAAGAGATTCCTTCAGTGCCAGCGGGTGAGAAGGAAGAGTCCGCTCTTAATGCGATTTTGCGAGTTCTGAATGAAGATGAGCGGAAGGTAATCGAGACCTTAGTTGCTGGGGGTGGGACAATGTTGCAAAAGGATATTCGTTGGAAAACTGGGCTTTCGCGTGTGAAGACGCACAGAATACTCTTTAGGCTAGGCAAGAGAGGAATCGTTACTGCTGAGAAGTATTACAACACAAACAAGATAGCTTTGGCAGATTGGCTTACAAAGGAACGGAAGAAGCCTTGAATACCGCATAAACAAAACTGTCTAGGAGCTTCTTTCATTCTTTTTCGACCATTTCTCTCGTCTGCGTGTGTATGAACCCGGAGGATTACTTCTTTCCTTCCTTTGATTGCTTCGGAGGTTCCATAGCGGTCTTAATGAGGATGAGCCAAGCTGCAAACTTCAGTACAGCTGAAACTATGAAGAGGTATGAACCTATGCCCAGTCCCCATGAAAGATCAACTGAACCGTAAGTATCTAATTCTGAGCTGTAGCTTCCCTGAATAGGCGATGAAGACATTTGCTCAGCTATGACTTCTGCATTTGATGATACTAATTCTTGGCCCATAGCGCCCGCAAATGCTGGCAACAATGTTGCGAGCATTGTAACAAAGAGTATTATGAGAATCACAGGAATCAGCGTGGTTATTCCGCTAACCAGGTTTTTTCTGGATAGTTCTCTTGCTCTTTCTAGCCCTATTATGTCCAGAGCACTAAGGACAACGCTGACGAGTAATATGATTGCGAATGGGATTCCTATTCCGAATAACTGAGCGAAGCCTTGGTCAGGCTCAAGGGTGTTTATTCGAAGTCCGTTTACACCGTCTATCAGAACTAGGTCTGCTTCTCCCACAGTTTGAAGGATTTGCGTTTGAATGTTAGCACGAACAACGTACCAAGGCATAATCATTGCGAAGATGTAAATGGCAATTCCCGCTATGGCAAGAGCTATGCCGATGCCAGCTGGGCTGCGTAGTATTTTGTGAATGTTTAGCCTTCCCTCTCTTTTGCGCTTGTAGATTCTCCAGATCTTCCAGAAGCCCAGAAGAGCCACGATTGCAATGAAAATGTATAGAAAGTAGAACACGAACCATGAAGCGTAAAACCAGTTTTGGTTGACTGCGAATGTTCCTAATCCCCAGGCAATCGGGAGGTGCCAACGCTCAGCGTTTTCGCCGAAACCAGGTGTCCTTGGGCCAGCACCGCCTCTTGCGATGTCAGCAAGCTCTTTCCAGTCGCCCCACCGACCGCCGTAATCGATCCAATCCTGAGAATCTGGATGATTACCTACGCCAGGTTCACCTAGGAGTATCGTAGTGAGTTGAGTAGGCTGCAAGGTAAATGCAGTGCCTAAGACGTCGCTTTCAAGGCCTAGTTTGCCTTGGTAGGGGCGGAAGTAGTTGGCATGAGAGCCTAAAGCAACATAAACCTGCGGATGGTTACCGTCTTTTTCCACGTCGCTCCATGATGCTCTTTCACCAGAGAAGTGCTGTGAATACACCGCATACAATGGATTTTCTTCTGAATCCAAAACGATTTGCACCATTTCCCAGTCGCCTTCATGTTGGTTTATGTGTCCAGGGTTGAAGGCATAAAAGATCCAGTATTGAACAACATAGTCTGGCGGGTCGCTTGTTACTCGTGCGTATATTATGTAGCCGATGCTTTCCTTTTTCTGAGTGTAGTCACTTGTTATCTCTTCATAACCGCCTAGCGTGTTATCTAGGTAGTAGGTTTCGTCCTTATATTGTGCAATGCTTTGTATCGTAGGCGAAGAATCTATTAACAAGTCATTGCCATTATCCTTCTCTTTCAGAGCAGAATTATCGATGTGATAGTTCACACTCGTTGGAAAGAACTGCTCACCATCTGCGAAAATAAGAATAGGTGTATATTTAGTAGCGAGCTCGTTTTCCTTTGAATCAGAGATTCCATCATTGTCAAAATCAACTTGAGCCCACGCTACGTTTGAGACCAATAGTGGAGAAACCAAGACTAAAATTGAAACAGAAACAAGGAAAGGCACACATCTACGGGCTTTTTTTGACAACCTAATCACCAAATTGTTAAGACGCATCAATGATGAGAAGCATTTAAAAGTCTTTTGGCAGACTAAAATTATCGGTCCAATAGAGATTTGCGGGTGACGTTTCCTATGCCTATCTAACTGCCCACTAATTTTTTACATCGGAATTCACATTACAGTCTGCGCACATTTAGGGCTGGAAGATTGTTGAAAGCGGTTAAGAAGCTCAAGGAGGAGTTTTCATTCCTTCGGGGGAACATTTTGATATTGGTAGTAAGTTGGGTGATGATGGGTTTTGCCTCAACGATTCCCTCGACTTACTATTCCTTATATCTGGTGGAGCTCGGAGGCTCCGCCTTCATCATTGGTCTCATAGGATTTCTTTCCCTTATACCCTTGGCGCTGGTGCAGTTCCCCGGCGGCTATCTCGCAGACAAGAATGGAAGAAGAGAGCTCATAGTTACTATGACCTTTGGAGTCGCACTTACCTTTGTTCTCTACGCAATCGCGCCTTCATGGCATTTCATATTGATCGCAGCGATTCTGCAAAATCTCTGTTTGATCTACCAACCCGCGCTCGTTGCGATACAGCACGATTCACTGCCCCCAGAAAAACGTGGAATGGGATTCTCAACGATGATGCTCATCAACAACATTGTCGCTGTTCTTTCACCTATGATAGCTGGTGTTCTGTTTCTTAGTTATGGCTTAACCTTCGGCGTGAGAGTCGGCTACACCATAGTTGTAATCTCTTATTTGGCGGCTGCTGTTGTACGGATAAAGCTGAAAGAGACGTTGACCGGTGAGACTGACAAGGTTAGTTTTCGAGAGGCTATACGTAATTATCCGAAGGCTGTGAAGGAAGGTCTCAGCGTTTGGAAGGGTGTACCTCGCTCTATGCTCTACCTGTTCTTCACCTTTGCGATAGACACCTTCGCCTTCTCATTGATCGGTCCATTCATGTTACTTTATGCAACCGAAGTCCTGCAAATCATGGAATTTGAGTGGGCACTTTTGATGGCATGGTCATCGATTGTGGTCATGATTTCACTTTTGCCAAGCGGGAAACTAATCGACAAAATAGGAAGAAGGAAACCGCTACTGGTGTCGTGGCTGTTTTTCATCCCTGCCTTATGGCTTTTCATATATGGGGATCTGACAAGGTTGTTCATTTACTACCTGATCGTGGGAATCAGCGGTGCTTTGTACGAGCCAACTGTCTCAGCGTTGCAAGCAGACTTAGTGCCGAGGGAGAAGCGGGGAAAAATCGCTGGCAGCATGCGGTTCTTTAACGTCCTTTTATCGGGTGTAGCTCAGCTTGTGGGAGGCTTCCTGTACGATTATGTTTCACCTCAGATTCCCCTATTCTTCGCGTTAGCGGCTACCATTCCTTGTACACTGCTAGTCTTGGTTTTGGTCCAAGAACCGGAGAAAAGAGAAATCTAGCCTAGCTAACGCTTTGAACCCTTTTTAGCAAAGAATTTATTGCATCGCAACAGAGTTTAACCGCCATAGATGACTAATATCGGGGTTGAGTGAGTTTTATGTCTGTTAAAGCTGGTGTTCATGAAAAGGGAACCATATCCATTTCCAGCCTGTTGGAAAGCACAAGGAAGAAGCCAGGTTTTCACAAGGTTGGTGCCATAGCCACGTTCATTGGCGTGGTCCGCGGCGAAACCAAGGAAGGCCAAACCGTGAAAGGATTGGAACTTGAAGCTTACAAGGAGAAAGCAGATGAATTGCTAGAAAACATCTGCAAGGAATTGCAAAACAAAGAGGGCATAGTTGATGTGCAGATTCATCACATGATTGGCGAGTTCTGTGTAGGCGAAGAACTGGTTTACGTTTTGGTCGCTGGAAGCCATCGTAAACACGTTTTTCCAGTTTTGGAGGAGGCTGTCGACCGCTACAAGAGGGAAGCGCCAATCTTCAAGAAAGAAACCGTAACCAACAAGAAAGGTATCGTGAAGTCTTATTGGGTAAGTGAAGGAAAAACAGAATAAACATCGCTATGTGGTTCTTTTTCCGTCTGAATTTCCATTCATCGCCACAAGTTAGGAATATCCTTTGCAGTTCGCGCGGATAATTAGAAGCTTGAAATCGTGGTTTCTACCAAAAATACTTAATGATGCGTGCACCATATCTGCATCGCCCGGAACGTGATGGTTTTGGATGAAGAAGGTTTCAAGAGATATCTGAAGAAGACTGGAAGATCCGAAAGAAAAATCGAGTTTGATGTTCGTAACATGAAGAATTTCGAAGAGTATCTGCTAAAGCACAAGAGGAAGAAGCTTGAAGAGGCAGCTCCTAATGATCTGAAAGATTTTGTGAATTGGGCCGAAGAGACGGGACTGAAAATATGGTTGTGGGTCTTCAACCGGTACTATAGTTACAAACAAAACGATGCAATGTTTTGCGCGTTAAACGAACTATTAGGTATTCAAAGCATGAAGACCTTAAAGCTAAAGGACTATCTGGGAGTGAATCTGCAACACGTCCAAGTACTCAACGTAAAAGGTGTTAAGACAGCCGAACAAATGCTTGATGCCGGGCGAAATAGAGAGGGCAGAGAGAAACTGGCGGAAGAGACTGCTGTCCCACCTGATTACATATTGGAGCTGGTGAAACTAGCTAACTTGTCTAGGATACCTGGGCTAAAGAAAAAGCGTGCAAGGCTCTATTATGATGCTGGCTTCGATACAATTGAAAAAATAGCAAAATCAGAACCCGAGGAAATGCGACAAATGCTTGCGGAATTCGTTGACCGCACAGGATTCGATGGCAACGCTCCACCAATATTCGAAGCAACCTTTACTATAAAACTCGCCAGATACCTACCAAGAATTGTCGAATACTAGCTCGTTGACGTTGAAACGCGCCTGCATGGCATAGACTCTTATTTTCGTAGGATGAATTCCCACTCACACCACACATTTGCTGGGCGCTCGCCTGGCGGGCAGATGCGGGATTCAACTTTGATATTTGGGTTAAATTCTTCAGCAAACGCTTTCAGATAGGTGAATCTAACGTTCTTGCATGGAAAAACTTCCAGTCCCTTGCGGATTCTTGTCAGTTGTGTGTGACACTTTACAACTCGGAAAATCCCTCTTTTTTCTGAGACTTCAATTTCCTTGTCTTTTTGATCTAGTGACCAACCCGTGTTTCTTAAAGCATACATCAGCGAAGGAATATCATTTTTCCTTGTCGCTAACAGAGTTTTAAGGTCTTTTGCTTCTATTTTGCCCATAATCTTCCAGCAATTGGTGTCAATATCTGTTGCAGCTTCTGTTCCAAACGTTTTCTCTATACCTAAGAAGTAGAGGCCGTCGACCCTCCAGAGATTGCGGATATGCAAGAAGAAAAGGTCAAGCAGTTTGTCTTTCGGCATATCCGCCAGCATTTTGTGATCTTGATCTGCTATACGGTTCATTTAGATGCACCTTAAGGAACTAGATAGTTCCTCGATTATAATAAATCGTTTTCTTATCGAACTCAAGCGACTTCTCCATAAGAAGAGAATCAGGGATCTATCCTGTTATTCCATTTCAACGGTTGCTGGAGGCTTGGTTGTTACGTCGTAATACACAGCTGAAACGTTTCGGCAGGCTTCCAATATCCTAGAGGCTGTTTCATTCAATGTTGCCCATGGAATCTCGGTAACTTTTGCAGTTAGGAAGTCGCTAGTTTGAATCGCTCTCAAAGCTATAACGTAAGGCTGCTTCTGAGGTGTTTCTTTTATGGCATAGAATATCCGCGTAAAGGAAGGATTTTCTGCAACGATTTTTGCTTGTAGAGAAACCAGACGAGGTATAGGAGGGTTGTGAAGGGAACCATTTGCAGCTTGGGCTTTTATGGCTGCAATTTCACCATACAATCTTCTGCCGCTTTCTACACCTGTTGCCTTTGCCTGAAAAACCTTGATAGAAACGTTTTTCAAGGGGGCATTGAGCAGGCGTGCGGCGCTTTCTTGAAGATGCATGGTTCTTGCGTGAGAAACTGTCTTGTTGTCAAGTGTTGCAGCGAAATACTGACTTGGCTTGTGCTTGGCAAAGTTTTCTTCGACAATTGATGTTGCCTTCTTCTCAGAATCCAACTTATCTGCGTTAATCTCACCTACAACTCGAACGGACAAAC
>JASFPO010000032.1:0-17692 GCA_050115935.1 Candidatus Bathyarchaeota archaeon
TTCAACGAATTATCGATCAGATTGTAGAAAAGCTGTCTTAGCAACGAATCCGCTAGCACTGTTAATCCATGACATTCGCCCACTACTTTCACACCATCTAAGTCTGAAAACAATTTGGACGCTTCTCCAAGGTTTCTCTGTACATCCATGTAAACTAATTCTTCAGCGCCCAGCATTTCATAGATTCTAGCGAATTCGAAAACTCTCTCAACTTGTCCACAAGCAGATTCGATCTCGTCTAAATGCTTTAATGCTTCATGATCGTGGGTCAGCTGCTGCTTAGCCAGAAAGACGTTCGTCGTCACTATCGAAAGCTTGTTTCGCGCGTCATGCCGGGTCAACTTGCCAACAACACTCAACTTCTCGTTTGTCGATTGAAGCTTATTCTGAGACTGTTCCTGTGTTTCCAACATTTCGTTGATTTCGTCTGAAAGACTTGCCAATTCATCTTTTCCTGTTATTGAGACGCGTCCCGAAGGGTCTCCGCTTGATCTAATACTGTTGACACTTTTGCTGAGTTTAGCCAATCGTGAAAGTACCATCTTTTCCAAGAGCAGCATGGTCACTATGGCAAACACGACACCAACCGTTATCAGCGACCATATGAAATAAGACATGCTGGCCAGACCTTGATTGTAGATGCTTCTAGGCATATCGGCTCTTAACACCAGACTGGGCGCACCGTAAATGTCCTCAAGCAGGGCATATCCCGCTATAGACTCCGCATCAAGTGGCCGTATGAAAATCGGTGCTTCTTCAGACAATGATGACAGAGCCATTTGAAAGTCAGAAGGCATTTGCGAATCCTCGAACCGACGAAGGTTTAGAGATAAATGAGTTGTCTCAGCCAGACTGCTTATTCGACCAGAGTCAAGGTAATATCCCATGATCAGCGCTCCAAGAATGGGGCCTTCGCTCTCACTGGTCAGTATAGGGCGTGAGGCAACCAAGATTGGATCTTCAGGAAGAAGGATGATCCCAGTTACACTACTATCTGCGTCAAGGTGTTGCAGAAGAAGGCTATTGGGGGAAAGGTGTTCTAGCAGACTCTCTGGAACAGGTATTTCTTCCTCGTTCTCCAAGTCGAAAACTTTGCCGAAGACCACTCCGCCTGAGGAGTTGATATAAGCAATAAGATTGAGTTCTGAATCGATGAAGGTTTCGTCGGGGAGGTTCGACCCAACATAATCTTCATTGGCGTCTTGGATGAATGCGTAGGTGTCGTCCCATGCGGCCCAATCGTGGACGAAGGCGTCCAAGTTGGATAGTTCGGCTGACAAGGCGCTCTGGACCCGTTCAACATTCTTGTGAGTGTCCTGCTCCTCAAGTACAGCGAAACCACCCAGCAAGATAGTTTGCGAGGCAACATACAAAATCGCGATTAAGCTGATGATCGTCACACTGATGATGATCAACGTTTTCTTGCGTAAGTTCATGTGCTCACCTTTTCAGCCAACTTCCTCCTTCTGACACACTGGCAATGTTGAAGCTTGCCATTACGTTAAATGTACAAAACCTAAATCAGTTATGAAACAAGGAGTTGAATTTGAGAAATGAACTATTGATACGCATATTGGGAATCCATATCTTCGCTTCATACTTGTTAAATAATTTGCATCCTACAAGGTTCTGTCAAGAGGTGAAATGATTGTTCAAAATCTTGAGCTCTAAGAAAGGTATTTCACCGATACTAGCAACACTTCTGTTGATAGTCATCGCTGTTGCAGCTGTCATCATAACATATGCTTGGGTCTTGACCTTCACTGGAACCCAGACGGGACAGGCAGGAGTCTTTCTCAAAGAAGAAAACATATCCTGGCCTTCAGGTCAAGTTCAAATAATCATTAGAAACACCGGAACATCCAACGGAAAAATCACTGCAGCATATATAGGCACCTCATCTTCAAACCTGACATCGGCTACAGTTGCATCGCCATCTTTACCAGCAAACATAAACGCTGACAGTACTCTAACAATTACTCTAACCCAAGCTTGGTCATCTGGAACAAGATACTACTTCAAAATAGCCACAGACAGCCCAGCTAGCCTTGAATTCTCAGCATTAGCGCCTTAAGCAAGTGAAGCCTAAGATACAATAGCGGCCCCAATAGTTCACTTACTTTTCAATTTGCAGTCTCTATCTTGTTTGAGCTGCAAGTTTTTTATTGCGCACTCAACAAAGAGATAAGATTGGTGAATGGGTAATTGAAGGAAATTCTAGATGTTGCCAGAGTTGCCCTCACCCTGTCCTTTCTGTTTTATGCCTCTTGGAGTGATTGGAAGAAGCGTGAAGTAAGCAACAAAGTGTGGGCAGTCTTGGCACCTTTAGCATTGCTTTTGACTTTTGTTCAACTGATAATGTTTGATACAGACTTGTTGCTCTATGCACTGTCTTTTGCGGTGACATCGGGCATGGCAATTATCCTGTTCTATGCGGGAGCCTTCGGTGGAGCCGATGCAAAGGCGCTCATGTGCTTGTCCATAGCACTGCCTCAACACCCTACAGATTTCTTTTCAGCTTTCTCAACATCCGCTCCAGCAGTTCTTGTTTCACCACTTTTTCCAATCACAGTCTTCAGTAACTCTGTTCTTCTTGCAGCACTCACTGCTATCTATGCGGTCCTACGAAATCTTTTATGGAAGCTCAAAACACGGAGCAAGCTTTTTGAAGGCTTTGAAAAGGAGTCTTTTGGACGCAAACTACTCACGTTACTGACAGGTTACAAGATGAATGTGACCGAACTGGAAAGATTCGAGTATCTGTATCCTCTTGAAGATATTGATGTAATTGAAGGCAACCGAACTAATAGAAAACTGCTTCTAATGCCAAAAGATGAAAAACGTGAGCAGATTATTAAAAGAATATTAGGTGCCGTCAAAGCTGGAAAAATTCACAAAGATGTCTGGGTGACCCCAGGTTTACCAATGCTCATCTTCATTACAGCAGGATTGATTATAGCTTTAGTTGTTGGAGACCTTGTGTGGCTGATTCTGACTTCTGTGCTCTGATAAAGCACAATTTTAACTCGCTCACGTTCAAGTGACCGTGCAATTGGAAACGACTTTTATGTTACGTGCTTCTGTGACGGCCACGGACACATCTGATGGTTGAGAAGAAATGTTGTCGCTTTGAAGCTCAAAAATGAATCTCCCAATAGATGGGGTGCTGTCGTAATACTGGCTTAACGAGAAATTGCTGGATTGCCATTGTCCATTGAGATTGATGTTGAGAGAAAAGCTGCTTTTGGGCAAGTCTGTAATTGGTATTAAGTCTTCTTTGTCAAGAGCTAATTTGACTGTCAGAATATTGTTTGGGTTATCGTAAACTGCGCTCAAGATTTCTTCCCGGACGAGTAGAGTTGATATGAATTTGTACCCAGTTAGTCCGATTGAAGTGATATTCATTTGCAGAGTGACGTTGGCAGCTGAAAAGGAAACGTTAGAGTGCCAGTTAGAGCTTAGTCCTTGGCTGTAGTTGATGGTTAGATTATAGATTTGATGTGGGCCTTCTGCTAGCTCAGGGTACAAGACGATTCCGGAGCCGCCGTAGGCTCTTGTTATGTTGATTCTCCATTTGTTGAGATTATCCTTTAGAGCGTTTTCGTTCATGCTTAGCGTGTAGTTAGCTAGGCTGATTGCAACCACGCGGTGAGAGCTGATCTTTAATGTGTCAATCAGAGACAAATATTCCTCCCATCTTTCATGTCTAAAATAGGTTACACTACCATACATGATGACGCCTATTGAGACGATTAGAATTGATATCATCAATGCGGCTATTACGATGAACTGCCCCTTGTTTCGTCGAGTGTTCTCCATCACTTTAACCTCTCACAAGTTGTAGAATCAGGATCCTCGGGTTGTAGTTTGCTTGATATCCTGGAAGGATATAGGATACAGAGGCCACATGAGCGGATTCTGAAAACGCATAGGAGGAACCATATTTGATAGGTACAGGGTTAACTGAATTGCCGTCCAAATCATAGACTGTTAGGTTGTGATAGACATCGGTTGGCAAGGAGACCATCAGGGCGGCTGTGAGATTTGCCCATTCTTGATTGTAAACAAACCGAGTCAGTAGATCTTGTTCATCCAGATCATGCAGAACGTTGTAGCCGACTTTTTCTAGCTCTCCAGTTTCATAAGTCGGGCTGGCGGGAGTTGTGGCAAAAATGTTGACAAAAGCTATAGCCGATAGAATAACAAAAGAAGCGAGAACCGCTTCAACCACGCGCATTTGGCCTCTCTTGTTGCTCAGTTTTTTCATGTAGTTTCTTTCCATATCGAGTAATTATCCGCCCTTGTATGTTATCCACACGTAAACGTCTGAAGAAGAAACACGACTACATCCAGCAACCACGGTTTTACCGCTACTTTGGATCACTTCAGTTTGATTAGCGTCCACCTTCAAACCTGGAGGAAGCCATGAAGTAACATTAAGCCAGGACATGTCTAGGAAATGAGCTTCAACTCCAGTAGCTGTGCTGTTCGGGTCTTGCGCAATTTCCATAAGGTAGCTTTCATCACCAACCTCTAATGGAAGACTTAAAGTCTTCTCCATTGAAGTGCCAATGTTTGTTGTGTTCACAAGGAAATACAAGTTTGCTAAAGTATCTGCAACGTGATCTGCAATCTCTTTCAATTCTCTTTGAGACATCTCTTCCCAGATGTTATCGACCACGTAAAAGTAGAAAACTTGCACGGTGAAGATTAGTATAATCAAAGCGCTGGTTGCTATCAGATGGCTCATTGTTGGTGCAGGCATATCTGTTAGCCTCCACTACACGGTAACCTGTACTTCGGCGACTATAACGTTGAAAACAACCTTTCCTGCAGTCAACGGAACAGAAGCCGAGTTTGTGAGATCTCCCACTTGAGCTGTTATTGTGCTGGTGCCGTTTTGGGCAACGTTGTAAGGTCCGTATGGCGTTGAGTGTACTTGGAGACATCTCGCCTTAAGGTCAAAGTTGTGAATGTAGGAATACCATCTACTTATTACTGGTTTGATAACCCAGATGTCTACGTAGTTAATGTTTTCTCCACCAACTTCAATCACAGAAGTCCTCATAGCTCTAACTCTGTAATACAGAGTCAGGGTAACCCAGCCTATTGGTTGCTCTATCACTGCTACACCATAGCTTCCAGTGGTTTCCGTTACGAGAACGCTTTCATTCCCTATCAAGTAAGATATGTATCCAGTTTCAAAGGTAACATAGTGATTCTCAATGTTATAACGCATAGCGCCTGTCGTATTTGAGTATAACACATATGGTGAACCATCCACCGTCGCGTTTACACGCAAAGCACCGAAGCTAGGCATCAACTCAAGAAAACCGTATTCAATCGTAAACCTTGCCGAACGAGCAGCTTTTGGTTTCCATGCTATATTTTCCAGCGCATCATCATAGGTTAACATAGATTCTTTTGCAACGTCGAATTCAGCTACTCCTCTTTGGCGCTCCAGAATTTGATAGGCATAGAGTGAAGCCGCCAGAACTAATGTAATGGTTGTGACGGTGATTATCATAGCCGAAATGGTGTAGGAAACTGCCTTGCAGTCTCGCAACAGCGGGATTGCCAGCCTTTTCAAAACACCACCATCTGTGGGATTACGATAGATGCTACCAATGTAATTATGACAAGTAAGGCTGAATGCTTAAATCCTGCAGCAACAGATTCCTCGCTGATTTTTCCTGCTACTAGGCCGATCATGAAAACGTGCATGATCACTGAAATCGTGAAAGTTGTTTGAATTGATGCTAAGTCGAAATTTGATGTTGCATCTTGCGCGATACTCACAGTTTTGCCTACGAATATTAGGGTTAAAAGTGTTGTTGCCATCAGCATAATCGCTGCGAAATAGGGAACTATAATGTATGGCCTTGCATTCATTCTCTTTTCTTTCTCCACTTCTTGCGTCATGTTGTTAAATCTTGTGAGCGATTCAATCATTCCTATGGTTCCGCCGCCTACATCAATGGCTTCAACAAGCAAGAAGATGACAAGCTGAGCTAGCCAGCTTCTAGTGCGTTTCATGAAATCCATGAAAACCTGCCTTAACGGAATACCCCAAGACAACTTCGAAGAAATGTCCTCCAATTCTTTGCTGAACGCACCGTAATTGCGCTTAGAAAGGTTTTCAATACACTTCTCGGGCGATAAGCCAGTTTTTCGAACTTCAGTCAAATCTCGAAGGAAGTTTGCCAAGCCTTTTTCGATTTGATGCTTTCTACTTGCAATCCTATAGTGAACTATGGCAGGGGGCATTGTAGCTATGAAAAGTGTAACTGACACAGCGACAGATAAATCAACAAAGACCGGTATGGAAATTATTCCGAGAAAGCCTGTTAACACCATAAATACAAAAGCGGCTAATGTTGAAGATAGCAATGCAACTTTGTATGGTCGGAAATCATTCAGCGGACTTTTGGGCTGCATGCCGTGGGCAAGGTAGATAAAGACTATAGAAAGCATGGGAGCAAAAATGTACGTGTACATGATCATGGTTGAGTAAAGTGAAATGCCAGTACTGTAGATTGCCTCTACACTGAACAGAATGTAGAAGCAAAGGGACATAAGAACCATCACGATAACAAAGGACTCCAAAAGTGTTCCTAAACGTTCAGCAGCAACCTTAATTCTTAGAGAACGCATTTTGAAGATGTCATGGGTTTTGCTTTCCAGAAAATGCCCAATGTCTCCCCCGGTGATCACAGTTGAGGCGTATCCGGACATAAAATCTCTGTACATATCTAACGGGTTTGTTTCAGAGGACTTGTCCAAGGCAGTTAATGGGTCGATGCCGAAAATCTCAACATCACGCATTATCTCTCTGGCTTCATTGCGCATGGCGGGCATCAATTCCACATTAGAAAGCCTCTTGATACTCATATATGGTGATATACCGCCAGTAGCCATAACAGAAATGTACGCAGCAGCAAAGGGCATTTCTCGCTCTAAGGCACGCGCCCTTTCACCAGCCTTCATCGACGGAGTAACTATAAAGATTATCATGACATATAGTGGCGTAGGAACGACAAAGATAAGGGGAATAAATTGGAAGATGTAGATAAGTATAAGACCCACTATGGTAACTGGAATAGTTAGCAAGGCACATAGAAACATCATGGAAACATAGGTTTCAGGGTAAATCTTCATTCCTGCTTTCTTGAGTTCATTTTTGAATTCGAAAACGTTTTTCAAGAACTTCGGTGCTAAGTTGCCGAAAAGTCGATAGGACCAGCCTTCAAGGCTATGTAGCAGGGACAAACTTCTCCACCTTCTTTTCGTAGAACTCTTTAGGACGCGAGTAATATTCGGTTATAATCGCGGCAACATCTCTGTAACTTCGTATGTTATGCTTTCGCATCCAACTCAGAACGTTTTTGCGACGTTTTATCTCTTCTATCAGCTCCTCTTTACTCAACCCAACATGCTCTGAGATCTCTGGAAGTATTGAACTCTTATCAATCAAAGAGTCAAAGCTATCTTTTGTTGGCCTCCACTTGAAAGCATTACGATAGTCTTCATAATCCACGATTTCATCTACTGAGGTCATTCGCCTGTAGGCTTTCATCTCACCCGCCTGAGGTAGGTGCACTCTATGAACCACAGCAATGACATTCATTAGAGGAATGTAAGCTGGTGCAATATCCATAGGCTTCTGGGTTAGACGTTTCACCGCTGTATCAACGCTTTCAGCATGCATTGTGCACATGCCACCGTGACCGGTAGCCAAAGCCTGAAACAGAACATAGGCTTCGTTGCCTCGAATCTCTCCAACGACGAGGTAGTCGGGGCGATGCCGCATAGAAGCCTTAACCAAATCGAAGAGTGTTACCTCGCCAGTGTGGTTCGCACCTAGGCCGTAACTTTGTCTGGAGATAAGAGAAACCCAGTTTTCATGAGACAAGTTGAGCTCAGCTGTTTCCTCAATTGTAAGGATTTTACTTCCAGGCTGGATGAGACAGGCAAGCGCGTTTAGAGCCGTTGTTTTGCCTGAGCCTGTTCCGCCTAGCACCATGATAGAAGCTCTATTTTCAAGACATGTCCAGAAGTAAGCCGCAACATCTTCAGAGAGTGTTCCAAGGTTGATAAGGTCAACTATTGAATAAGGGTCGTCACGAAACTTCCTTATCGTGAAGGTTGTGCCAAATGGTGTGATTTCTCGCCTATAGCAGACAGCCAATCTGTGCCTCCCAGGTAGAGAAGCATCCACTATTGGAAAAGCGGTGCTTACGTGTTTTCCCGACATGTGAACAAGTTTGACTATAAGGTTGTCCACGTTTTCGTCTGTTTTGAAAACCATATTGGTTTCCAGGTTTTCATATTTCCTGTGCCAAATGTAGACTGATTTGGTGACACCGTCACAGGATATGTCCTCTATGTTTGGGTCGCGCATCAATGCGTCGATTGGTCCAAAGCCGACGAGATCTCGCTCGGCGTGATAGAGGATCTTTGACCATGAGACATCTGGGAGCCATCCTAGGCTTATTCGATACTTGTCCACGATTTTTTTGGCTTGGCTGTCAAAGAATTCTCTTGGGTTTCTTAGTTCCCCTCTTGGAGAGTGAATCTCAGCGAGCAGAATGTCAAGGATTTTGTCGTAGATTTCTTTTTCAAAGGTGTCGAGGTGCAGTTCGTCTAGTATGTATTTGTATACGCCAGTTGAGGGATTCTGCACGATGACGGCGTGTGCGAAGGGCTCATAGAGTGATTGTCTCTCGACAATTGTGAACCCTCTTGGTATGGCAAGGGGTGGTGCCGGTGGAATAGCAACCTTTTTTTGTTTCGCCTTTAATTTTGGGCGGAGCTTTATCTTTTTGAATGCACTTTTGAATCTGCCTGAAGAACGCTCCTTTTTGACCTGTGTCATTGTTGTTCTCCTATTCAATAAGAGATCACAGTCTGTATTAAATATTGCGTCTTGCTAAATACTATTATCTAACCTATCCCAAAATAAGAATACAAATTTACTTTTCGCACCCTCTCAATTCTTGGTTATCCGCCACAGAGAGTCAGAAAAACCAGCTGAAACCAAAGCTACTGAAGGAAACCCCCGGCCTATTCCTATTGAAGTCCTGGAGTATTCTTTCCTCTTCCGAACATGAAAGAATTTTACTCATTATATATCAGAAACCTCACCATGTTTCATCAAGCCAAGCGAGAATATATAGAATGATTACGCATAACAAATAACAAGAAATTGTAGCGTCTGAAGCATGATGATACAAGATTTATGTCAAGAATCGTAATATAGGTTAAATCTTTTAAGGTGCAACATACAAATAGACACGATAAACAGAAAGGGGAAGACGCAGTAAAATGCCTAGAAACCGACCAAAGCTCGAAAAAGCTTCCAAAGAAGCCGAAGCTATTGCAACACACATTCTTACAGACTCGAAGCTTTCCACTATTAAGAGGATTTTGGAGAAAGATCATGCAATAGACTGTTTATTATTGCTCTACCTAAACAGAGGTAAATGGAAAGAAGCTAAGACGTACATGCAACAGTTGGGCTTAACCCTGAGTGATGGAACCTTCCGTTCGCGCATGATAGAGATAGAGCACAACAAGTTTGCCAAAAGCCACCCCATCGACCCACTGAAAAAATACTATACAATAACAAAGAAAGGAGAAAAATTAGTTCAGCTTCTCATCCATCTTTTCAACGAACTCTAGCAGGTTTTGACCCTAGAAGTGCAGCGTAAATGCTTGTTCTCTAGAATCTAGTGTAGTAAGTCGTAAGACTTAAATCTCGTGGTGGCTTTATTTTCGTAGTGAAATCCAAAAAGGAGGGATAGTATCCAAAATGAAAAATTTACGGAAATGTCGCAAGGCGCTTAGCCCAGTAGTTGCAGCGATCATCTTGATTGCAGTTACCGTCGCCGTTTCAATTGCAGTTGCAGCTTGGATGGGAGCACTAACATTCACATTCATGCAGACAGAAGAGCTGAAGATTCTCAGTGCTCAAAAAGTCACAGGCACAAATGCCTTTGATCTATCAATTAAGAACACAGGATCTGCGACTCTCACAATGGAGACGATCCTGGTAAACAATGTAGCTGAAACAGACATCGACTGGGATACTGGAACTGCAGGAAACCAGACAAGTACTCAAGCAGTGGCAGCAGGCGGATCATACACTGTTCGAATATGGTACAACTACGCATCAGGAACCAAATACGAGTTTGCAATATTGACAGCCGGCGGCAACAAGTACACGTACACTGCTACGGCGCCTTAGAGAGTGTCAGTACGAGACTGCGTGAGATTGGGGGTAGGATTCCTCAAAAAATCCCTATTTCATACCCTATCGGAGGTGTAACAGAAATTGGTCGTAGAACTAAAAGAGTATGAATCAGCAAATGAAATAGCAAAGACATTGGACAGTGAAATTACTCACACTAAAAGTATGCTTGGTGAATATCTTCGTCGACTAGACGAAATTAGAGCCTTAGCTGAGCGTTCAAAGAAGATTAGAGACGTAGTTTTCAAACTTGCTGGTAAGAAAGCTGGACAACAAAATCTGGGCGAGATTACTGTAGGAAATCTCAATGTTGTTTTAGATGCCAACCCGTTTCACGAGCTAACGGCCATTGAAGAAGCAGTCCGCAGCCAGCAAGAACGACTTCTAGTACTACAAAAAGCACGCGAAGCATTGAAGTGGGTGGATCAAATCGAGGACACTGAGGGACTCAAATACCTAGTGCTTGAAAGCGATGGGGTGCCAGAGAAGATTTTACTCAAGATCGCATAGAATTTCCGAAGGATGTATGAGAAATGAATGAAGAAGTCTACGCTATCGCAATGAAGAGTGCTTTAACGGAGATTCAAGATGCATGCAAAGATATTAAGTGGGCTTTTATCATCACCAAAGATGACACAATCATATCGGGCAAGGACGACAAGACTATCAATGCTGAAATCACAAAGGCAGCAGGTTCTTTTCAAAACTTAAAAGAGAAAGCTGAGGCTATAGATGGATTAGACCGACTACTAGTTGATGGAAGCAAAGGAAAAGCTCAAGTTTCTTCTATTGATGACATATATTTGGTAAGTGGAACTTCTAGACAGGCAGACATGGCTCACATACGTTCAATCACTAACGTTGTATTCCCTACAATTTTGCGGGTTTTAGAGAACATCAGTGGCTCTATTGGTAAAGCAGGCCCTGCCCCCCTCAAACCTTTGTTTAGGAAGCCCCATGATGAGGTTGATGCTGAAAAAAAGCTGACTGGACCAGCAGAGAAAGAACCAGAAAAGGCTAAAAAAAGTGCAGAATTGCCTTTGTCGCCTTCTCAACAATTGATCGTAGATAAGCTCAGCGGACTGCTAGTGCGAGCTGACACAGTCCAAGTAGACTCTAAAGTTCTAAAACAATGGAGCGCTCTCTTGGACGTTAAGGAAGTTAAAGAGGTTGAGCTAGAAACCTTCAGTGGGAGAATGGCACAGTGCAAGGTGAAGACGATAAACGACCGTAAGCTGGAAGGTAGAGGACTCATAAGGATACCTGATAAGACCTGTCAGATGCTTGAAGTTAAGAAAGGCGAGTTAATCCGGGTAAAGCCAATTGTGAAGGAGAAGTGATTCAACTATGCCAAACAAAAGAGCTCTACAAGTTGAAGTTGAAGAACCAGTGGATACGAAGGCAGATGTTGGAGCCAGCCTTCGAGCAACCTTAGAAAACATCAACACCAAGGAAGGGGTCCTTGGGTACATTCTCAGAGGCCCATCCTCTGCATCTGTGGATCTTAAAGACTCAAGCAGAATAATTGATTACGCTGTTTTGTCCTCAGCAGCATTTGAATCCAGCGAAAGTCTGTCTCATCTGTTTGAATTGGACACGATACGAAATGTGGTTCTTGAGGGCAAAGACGTAAAAGTCCTCTGTTTGACAATCGGCGACCATCGTATCAGCATCTTCATGGACAAGAAAGCTGACCACAACTCGCTGTATAGAAAGCTAACTTAACCACAATTTCCTCAATTTTGAACATATCCCTCTTTGCGGGGGATAGTGAGGTTTGAGAGGAAGAGGCTTATCATTAATTTGAAAAATTCCCTTCTTTTCAACCTCCTCCCTAAACGCTTAACATAGTCCCCTCCGCTTGTAATAGGCGGATTATACCTTGGTTTGATCCTAAAGCAGGTTTCCTTTGACGGTAGATCAGTGCTTACTTGTCAGTTTTCTTTTCTCTCTTGATGATTTCTCGTCCCACGATTACGCCTGATGCAGATGCTTGGACTAGTCCTCTGGTTACTCCTCCTCCATCACCAATAGTGAACATATTGCGAATCCGTGTTTCCAAGCAGTTGTTCAACTCTAGTCTTGACGTGTAGAATTTTATTTCTATACCATACAGCAAAGTGTCTTTCGAGTGTATTCCTGGTGTGACATGGTCTAAAGCTTGAATCATCTCTCGAATGTCAGCCAGATAGCGGTAGGGCAAGATAAAACTAAGGTCGCCAGGAGTAGCATTCTTCAAGGTGGGAACTACAAGGCTCCTTCTAATCCTCTCTTCTGTGGAACGCCTTCCAGCCTCTAAGTCGCCTAGTCTCTGTATGATAACGCCTCCACTGAGAAGGTTGGTTAACCTGGCAAGGTATTTTCCATAGGCAATAGGTTCTCGGAAAGGTTCAGTAAAACGGGTACTGACCAGTATAGCGAAGTTTGTGTTTTCGGTTTTGTGCTCCGCGTAGCTTTGCCCGTTGACTGTTAGAATTCCATCATAGGATTCTGTGATCACTTCTCCTCTTGGCGCCACACAGAACGTTCTTACATGATCGTCGAAGCTCTTGGAATAGTAGATGAACTTAGGTTCATAGAGCGTGTCGGTAAGATCCTCCATAATAGAGGCCAGAACTTCAACCCTTATACCCACATCTACAGGATTGTTCAACGTTTTTAAGCCCAGAGTCTGAGCTTCAGATTTCAACCATTCAGCGCCGCTTCTGCCTGGAGCAACAATTACGTATTTTCCGAAGATGTTCTCATTCCGATTGGTTTTTACGCCTTGAACCTTGCCATTCTTCACGAGAAGCCCTTTAACTTCAGCGCGAGTGCGAATCTCCACTTCTCCTTTCAGATGTTGACGCATTTTATGAAGGGTTTCTGCGCATTTCTCTGTGCCCATGTGGCGTACTTTTTGGCGAACCAGCTTCAACCCAGCAAAGGAGGCTTTACGTTCGATTTCATCGATCTTGTCGGGGTTGGTTCCAAAAACATGGTCAGGTGCTCCAAATTTTCGATAGATGCCGTCAACATAGGCTACGTACTGCGCAAGCTGCTTTTCTGACATATATTCGTTGAGCCAGCCTCCGACCTCAGTGGACAAGGTGAGCTTACCGTCGCTGAATGCTCCTGCACCACCCCAGCCGGACAACAGGGTGCAAGGTTGACAGTTGATGCATCCTATTCCTCGGCTTGCAGGGCATTTGCGCTTTTCGATATCGGGGCCCATGTCCAACATGAGGATGTTAAGTGGGGTGTTTTGCGTCAGTTCTAGAGCGGAGAATATTCCAGCAGGACCAGTGCCGACGATGATTACATCAAACTTCAAAGAGGATTCCTTCTAAAGCCCAAAACTACATCTAACAAGTAGGATATATGCTCTACGGTATTTCTCAGCAAACTATGTGTTCTAGAAATGATGGTCTCTTGTCCATCAAACCTGCGTCATTTTCAGATTTGAACAAATGTATCTTTGGAAGACATGAAACCAGCGACGTTCAACAGATGTCTGCATCTTCTAGTCTTTTATGGCTTCCAACAGGCTCATTACGTTCCACAATTTAACTCGTGTGTAAGGGGGCATGTTGGGGTCCTGCAAGATGTCGTCCAAAACAGATATCGCGTTAGAAGCTCTAACTGCTGGTGTGTACTCTGTCAACTCAAGCGCATCTATAGATTCCTTAGCAGCCCGCCTGATATTACGCGGCGTCGTAGTGTCTTCAGAAACCATTCCGAGAACAGCTATCGCCTGTTTAACTCTTTCTTCATATTCCTGCAATTTTTTCTTTCTCACCATAAGAGAAGCCTCCTAAACCATAAGCTTAAGCGATATTCAGATATTATCTACTCCTAACTAAAATTCCTTGTGAGGCTATAAAACTTGCCCAAACCAGACGAACTGGAAGCTATGGCTGACTTGTTGCGCCAAGGTGCAACCCTAACTGAGCTCTCTTGTCCTGCCTGTGCTTCACCGTTGTTCAAACTGAGAAGCGGAAAACTCTGGTGCGCCAAATGTCAGAAACAAGTAGTCGTAGTGAAGGAAGGTGAATTAGCCGAAAAAGTGACGGCGCCAATGCATCTCCGCACGCTTGAGGCCACAGTCCTAGCGAAGATTCAAGATATAGAAACCAAAATTCAGCAAGAAAACGACCCTGAACAACTGCAGAAATTGAGCAACATTCTAACTACGCTGCTGCAGAATCTTGAAAAGATAAGAAAAATGAAATCCACATAAAGAAGGCAAATTAAATTGCTGGGACGCTACGAAAACTTTCCCCAGACTATTCACGGCACAGCCAGATTCAACTTTTCCTCTTCTACGCAACAACTGCAACAAGCAATACTCAAAGTTGCAGAACAACTCAACTATGAAATATACAACATTAGAGAATTTGCACCTTTCCTACAGTCTAATTGCCAAGCCAGCTTCGAATTTGGCATAGCCGACGATATGACGTTCAACTACCTAGACAAGGAAGAACTCATACGGTTCCAGAAACGAATAGAGATCAAGCCTTTACGTGTCATGGACGTGTTCTCTGTCATCCGCTATCACACCATCAACGCAAAAGGAAAACGCACACCTCTAAAATTCGACTATAACATGCTCCGTTTCACATTCTCCAAAAAAACCATGGAACTACTCATCTCCCATGAAAGAGGAAACCGACACATTTCCTTAGAAGGCTTCATCGCCTTTCTTGCAAACAAGATAAACGAGAGATTGAAAGAGGAAACACAGAAAACCCTTGTCATGAATTATCTACACACTCTTTAAACGCTTGAGAACAACAGCCAAAATGCTTTGCGCCACTTCACTCGTTGGTCTATTTCCATTAACCAATTCTAGGCGTCCTTCATGTACTAGCTGCATGTAAACTCTCCGCACCTTACGTAGATTCTCCAAAGTTTCCATAACTGACCTCCTCCGTCGCATTCTCTTTACAACAATCTCAGGCGGAACATCAATGTAGATCGCCAGGTCTGGAGCAAGAGCCGTTCTGTTGATCTGCTCAATCCAGCCGATGTCTAAATCCGCGGCTCCTTGATAAGCCAAAGAAGAGTACACGTAACGGTCCGAAACCACAATCTTACCTGATTCCAGCGCAGGCTCAATCTTACTTTCAACATGGTCAACACGGTCAACAGCGAAAAGAAGAGCTTCAACAACCGCTGGAACTCGCTTCTTGCGCTGAAGGACATAACGTCGTATGAAAGTCCCAACTTCACCTTCGCTAGGCTCAGTAGTATAGATGGCGACGAAACCTCTCCTCCTAAGGTTTCTCACCAACCAACGAGCCTGCGTTGATTTTCCGCTAGCATCGATTCCTTCAATGCAAATGAAGATTCCCCGTTTGTCCATGTTCGTTGCCCAATTTCACTTAAACCCTCAAGCATAAATCATTTTTCGAACATTCTTTCGTCAACATCGAAAACAACTCAGTTATAATGGCTGAATTGCCGAGTCGAAAAGAACCCGTTGTCCAAGATTTGTCTCGTTGTGCCACTTTTTGTTTGGATTCTGATTTTGACCCATCCATAAATAAAATATAGTTATTGATTACACTTTCGAATATGATGGGAATCGCCATCATGGAAGCGTGTGTGAGCTCCTCCTAAGAGGGTTTTCTTTTGCTGCGCACGCTTCCCATTTCTGCTTTTGTTTTCTTTCCGATTCCGAATTTAGGTAATGCAATTATTGCGCGAGAACCTCATATATACCGTCCACGTAAAAATGGACCCAGACACCTCAATCACTCTGGGGTGCTCTGCATCGCTCCTGTTTGAGGCGTGGCTCTTGGAGTTTGAAACATCCAATCTTTCGCCCGAGAGTTGTGCTCTTTCCTAAGTGTAGGTGAAAAGTTAATGGATCGTCGCGTAGAAGACTGGCTTAGTGAGTATTGGCTTGTCCTAGTGATGCTTACTATCCTAATTGCGCTTGTGATCTTCTTTTATTTTATAGACAGGGTTTTAATGCAAATCCTTTCTTAAATTGAGCAAAGAGGCTTGAGATGACTTCCCTGCACTTGGGACGACTACCACCATATCCAAGCTCTGGTAACTTTTGGACGCTTTCTCTTTTTCATTTTGTTTCACTTGCCTCCACGTGTTATCACATGAGGAATATAGCATTTGTTGTAGACGTCCACAAAAGTGCATCATACCAGTGGTGTAATCGAATAGATAAATGAAAAAAGAGGAAGGAGAGCGGAGGAGTTTTCTGCCGAAGCTTGCACTTCTTGAAAAATCTCCTTCCTCTCCAAACTATTCAAGGTCAACTTGCCGGTTAGGAGTCTTGTGAAAGATGCTTCATGTTCCGATTCCGAATTGTGCATAAATGAATTATACTCAGAGAGCATTTTTCAGGAAATGCGCACGTTCTAAACTGTGATTACAACGAGGATTGCATCTCGGAGGGTGATAGAATGGTAAGCGAAGGTCGGGGAAGGCTCTTCAGAAGAAAAGATGGTAAATATTTAATCTATGTTCCAAAGGACTTAGCTGAAGACAGCATGTTTCCGTTTAGGGATAGCTCTTCGGTACACGTGAAGATCACCTTTAAGATCGGGGGAGACAAACTCACTGTTGAGCAATGGACAGAAGAAGAGCAGAGTTCCTTGCACATGAACACCTAGACGCACGTGCGTACCTTTTTTTGGCTCACCTAATGTCAGTGAGGCATCTAGTGATCTCGCACACGTATTTTTGCTCCAATTCTGATTCGGTCTCATAGGATAAACAGCTCATAGATTTTTTATGTGCTTACAAAGGTTAGAACTGAACTGGTAGTTAACGATGAAAAAGAGCGAGATAAACCTGTTGTGCGATGGAATAAGACATCTTGAAAAGGAAAAGAAACGTGCGGCACGCAACCGCGAGAAGCGTTCCAGATCCTAACAGCTACCTTCGGATCATCTAGGTTAATGTGTTCCGCAAGAAAGCTTCAAGCTGAACTGACAGCTCTAAGTATTGATACTCAAACACGATTCTCCCAAGTTTTATTAGCTTGTTGACAATCTTGTTACTCCACGGTACACGTGTACGGGCCCGTAGTCTAGTACGGATAGGACACTGGCCTGCGGAGCCGGAGATCCTGGGTTCAAATCCCAGCGGGCCCGCCACTCTCGCGTGAGAGACAGTTTTAGGCTGTGGCTCTGCCTTTTTTGGACAGTCAGCCTCGCTCATGAACTCGTCGTCATATAAGTTCATGAAAAGGAGAAATGACTCTAACAATTCAATGGGTTGTCTAAGCAGGTCACCACGTATCACGATTATCTTTGGCTGAAACAGATATCACGCCGTAGTTCATCAGATACCTATAAAGGTGCAAAAGGCTCTGCAAAAAGGGGTGTGTGGTAGAAGAGAAAAAATCTACAAAAACCATACTGAATGAGCTGTTAAGTCAAGGGGTTTTCCTCAGTTTGCACACCAATTGCAGCGCTTCATGAAGCTTCCTTT